>JAISSS010000077.1 GCA_031272965.1 Bacteroidales bacterium
GTGATTCTAAACTTTTGTTAAAAATATGAATTTTGTCTAACGTGGACACTACCAAAATTCCGGACTTTGTGAAATGAATATTCGTGATTTGGTTGTCAAAAACATACTTCTTAGTGATATCTGCGTCGCTGATTTTGTAGAGCCGGTTTTCCGAGGCGAACCAGACATTGCAGTCGTCGTCGATGGTCATCACGCGGCAGTATGCAAGGCTGTCATCGAAGAACGCCTCAATGCTGTCGCCCTCAATCATGTTCAGCCCGTTGCCCCCGCCAATCCAAATCCTGTTATGGCGGTCAATACAGGGGCGACTGTAAATCCTGTTTTTCAGATTCTCAGGCGAATATGTTTTGACGATTTTACCGTTTAATGTACTTATTAGCAGGTAATTATAGCCTCCCGTCAGCACAGCGCCGTCGGAAAAAGGCACAGTAAATTGGAACGGGTAAGTGCGGTCAGGGAAACTGACCCAACTGCATAAGCCGCCCCTGATTTTTACAAATCCGCCGAGTGATGGCATATAAACCGCGTCGCCGATTACTGCCCCGTTTGGCATGAACCTGTTTTCAGGGGTCAACGGATTGGGCGGACATGGCAGTTCCGCATACTTCCCCTCGCATACTTCGAGCAGCTTCCCGTTCAATGTACCCATTATTACCCGATTATGCAGGCTGTCATACACGACAGAGCGGACATTGTCGGTGCGGTCGGCAAGAAACAGGTTCCTGAATTGCAGGTCAAAAAGATTATAAACGCCCTCGTAGGTTACTGCCCAGATGTTGTTTTCCCTGTCAACGATGAAATCCTTGATAATATTGGCAGAAAATATCTTTTCTATTTTGCGGCCGTCATAGCGGTAAATCGTTGAGTAGTCGGAAAACAGCAGCGTTCCGTCGGTTCCGGCACGGGCAAGCATGTATTCGTTATTGTCGCCGATATTTAATTCGACCTTTAGTTCAAAATTGCCATCGGCATTAAGCCTGTACATGGCCTCGCCGGTGATTGCCCATAAAGCCTCTCTGTATTCCACAAAACAGCGGGCATTAATTCCCTCATGGAAGGCGACTTTCTCTGCGCCATCAAAAACGCTGATACCGTTGGTAAGGGGCAAATACAGCAAGTTCTTCGCACGTGCATACCACGCCCGATTTGCGTCGGGATATTCCCGGAAGTCGGGATGCGTGAACAGCTTTTCAATTCCGTTGTCGGTGATTTTGCAGAACGACTGGTCCCCGTCATCGGCCTTCTCGTAGGATATGCAGTAGCCTGACGGCAACAGTGTCGAGCTGAAGACGGTCATTCCGGTTTTGCTGAAACGGGACACTCTTTTCAGGGTGTCTTCCGCACTGTCATAGACATATATAAACCTGTCGGAAATCGCATAGACGGCGCCGCTTTCGGTCTCGCCAATGCTATAGAGATTGGCAAACGAGCCTTCGAGGAACGTTTTGAACGAGAATCCGTCAAAGCGCGACAGCCCTGATGTTCCGCATATCCAGATATAACCTTTGCTGTCCTGAAGTACGCGCTCGTTGAGAACGCTCGGCAGCCCGTCGGCAGTGGTATAGCGGCGACAGGCATATTCCTGCCACATAAGTGCCCCGCGATGGACATCGGCGACTGCAGCAACAGGCGACGCAGCACGGACGCCGTCGTTTGGTGCAGCATACAACAGTCTTCCGCCCCAATACAAGAAAAATGCTAAAAAAAATCCCCTTGTCAATATATGTTTCATAATATCTGTTTTGTTTACCTGCTCTATGTTTTAAAAAATCATGCCGCGAAGATACGAATTTATTCTGAATTACAAGTATTTAAAATTACCGGTCGAAGGGGTAAATTATCGGAATTGTGTAAGCCAATATTTCAAAGAACCTATTTTTTCGTCATCGCGGCTTTCGCCGCAATGACGAAAATCACAGTTCAGGCACCCGCTTCACCACGTCCGCGTCGAGCTTTTCGGTACAACGGCAAACTGGTTGATATTGTTTATATATCCCAAATTACATTCACGGATTGTTTGGAACAAAAGTCCATTTTTATAAACTTTGTGGTCGCGGGTGTAGTAACCATTGCTACTGTCCATAGTGAAAGCAAATACATTGCCGTCAACAACCGCAAGGTCTGCTATTTCATTGAAATGTGCTGGGAAACCATTAGCAGAAGAGCTACCGTCGGAAACAGGCGGGTAGGAAAACAGCGCATTGAATGTGTTGTTTTTCCAGTATCCCGATTCCAATACGCTGGTGGTAATCCTGATTCCTGCCTGATATACATCGTTGCCGTAAATAGCGAGTCCCTTTCGGGCATCACCAGCAACATAGTTAGAGCCATCCAGATTAGAAAGGAGTTGCTGTCCGTTTTTCCACACGCCAAAGCTGTGACTGCTGCCGTCTATCCCGTTCCAGTAAATATCGCCATCGGATACTTCCATGGCATCGACACTAGAAACATAGCCCGATGCAGACACGCCGTTTTTCAGTACCTCCCAATCGTTGGCAATATACAGGTCGTTGCCTACAGCCCGGATGGTATGCGGCTTATAATGCCCCCGAAACGATACCTTATAGCTGACAAAGTTGGAGTTGTTGCGCGACACCCAGTATTTGTAAACGACACTACTGCTGCTATTGGGCTCCCACTCGCTACCGCCGATATAAACATTTACCCCTTCAAAAGTGGTCTGCACGTCAATACAGGTGGCAATATTGAAGCCCAGTGTTTCGGGCAGCGTAATCGCGGTTCCGTTGTGCCAATATACCGCGTGAACATTTCCGCTCGTGGTGGCGCTCCGCTTGAAGCCCACGGCATAGACATGGTCACCGCGTACAGCTACATCGATGACGCCATCAAAAGCGCTGCTTAAATCGACAAAATTGCCGTTTTTCCAATATCCGCGCGTATGTGCATAAGATGCGTCTGTTTCGTATAAAGAATGTATCCGCTCAAACACATACACGTCGTAGGTCTTCACATATTGCTGTCCGTCGGCGGTGGTGGCTTTCTGCGTAACGGTAACGTCCTTCTGCTCGCCGCCACTTTCGATGGTGATTTTCGCGGCACGGTCGGCGTCGGTATCGTTGGGTTGCAGCCCGACAGTAAGTGTGTTGCTGCCCGCCGTACCGCTCAGGGGGCTGACGGTAATCCATGCGGGAATGTCGGCGCTACTTTTGGTAGCGGGGGCTGTGGCGGTGGAAGCCGTCCACGTTTTGGTAGCGCTTTTGGTAACGGCAACTTCGGCAACGGAAGCCGTCCACGTTTCGGCGGCAGTAAAGGTTACGGCGGCAGCGTCAGTCTGGTCGGCAAAGTGCGACTGCTGCACGTCGGAGGTGATAACTATTGCCGGTTCCTCAACGGGGTCATCTTCAACAAGGTCGGCGTCCTTGCTGCAGGAAGCAAAGAGCAGCAGCACGGCTGCAATGTACAGGCAGCCTTGCGCCGCCAGTGCTCTGTTTTTTAATGCTTTTGTTGTCATAATTGTATAAATTTTAATATTTGAAATTTAAGATTTAATGTTTAAGATTATCCGCAAAACGGCGTCGTAACGTCCTGTCAAGGACGGAATGTTGGTAGAAACCGGACGTTTAACCCCATTTTCCTGTCCCATTAGGGAGGGAATGTGCATGACAGCACGGCTTTTACGACATGAGTGTATCATACGGTCAATCATTTGACGGTGATGTTCGATTCGCTGAAATCCCTGCGTCCGGCGAACTGCGCATAGTTGAAGATGCTTTCGGCGGCGCGGACGTAGCTGAAATCGGCATATCCCGAAAAACGGGCATTGCCGAACATCGCCAACGCGCCGACACGGGCTTTCTGAAAATTGGCTGTCGCGCCAAATTCGGTGTGCATGAAATTGGCGTCGCCGCTGAACACAGCGTTCTGGAACAGCGCGTCGCCCTCGAATTTCACTTCGTTGAAATAGGCTTTGCGATGGCGGAAGAAGGCGCCCTGAAAATCGGCACGTCGCCGGAACACCGCACCGGTAAAGAACACGTTACCCGTAACGTCTATTTCGGCAAATTCCACGTCGCCGCGGAAATCGCACCCCGTAAAAGTGAGGTTGCGAAGGAAACAGACACTCCTGCCTGCCGCCGGTTTGGACGCCACCACTTTGCCGGTGAACACGCACTTGTTGAACGTAACCGACGGTTTCACAAACACCTGTACGAGGTTGGCCGCGATGCGTCCACTTTCGCGCAGAGTGGTAAAGTCGAGGTCGCCCGCAATTACGCAGCTGTCGTAATAGAGCGCCTCGCCACGATTGAGGCGGGCTATCACGTCGGCAGCCTGCACGTCGCGGGAACGGCTTTTGGACGCCACATTCGCCGAACACCCACCCCCATAAAGCGCTGCCGTCAATATCAGAACATTTGTTAATATCCGCATCTTTTTTAATTGTATTTGATAATATCTATCACATGAATATCGATTACCGCGTAGTATTCAACGGCAACGGTTTTCGCTGTCAATACCCCGTCAAGATATTCATATACTGTATGGTATTCGGCGGAGAAAAGCGCATATTCGGCAACGGGCGTGGACTCTATCGGGGCGTCGGCGGCGAGGTTGTCAGCAAGGGAAAGCCCGTTGTTGATGACGTCGATGCGGACAGCGGCGCTGGGCGCGACGTTGCGGGCTATGGCTACAGCGTCAGACCAGTCGGCGGAAGCGTTGGCGGCAAAGTCGGCGCCCTGCCAGTAACCGGCCTCGCCGTAATCGTAGGAGGCGTCGGCTATGAGGGCAGCGTAGGGCGTACCGGCAAAGGTCGCCAATTCTTTCACAACGACCGCCGCTGCCACGTTGTAAGTACAGAGGTAACGGCGGGTACTGTTTTCATGCCCCACATTGTGCACCGCCACGGCATATAGATTCAGATGCTCGTCAATCAGACGCACCTCTCTTGTTGTATCGTTTACCATATTTACGCCGGTGCCTTTGGTGGTTGTCAGCGGGTTCGCAGTTTTTGCCGTGATTTGGGTGAAAGCGACGTCGGGCTTCTCGACCGTCAGGTTGCAGCTTGCCGACTTTCCTCCGGCGGATGCCGTGATTGTGGCCGCGCCGGGAAGCAGGGCGAGCAGGTTGCCCGCATTATCGACTTCGGCAACGGCGGACGGGGCGCCCGCCCAGATCACTGTTGCAATATCGGCAGCTGCCGCAGGGGTGATGCTTGCCGAAAGCGTCTTGCTTTCGCCCGCTTTCAGCGTCAGCGACGACGGCGTAACGGAAATGCCCGCAACGTCTTTGATATCAATATCTTCCGGCAGGTCGGTGTCCTTGCCGCAGGCTGCAAAGAGCAGCAGTGCAGTTGCGATGTACAGGCAGCCTTGCGCCGCCAGTGTTCTGTTTGTAAATGCTTTTGTTGTCATAATCGTATAAATTAAAGAAACGGATAGCAGAACTCTATTTTGCGCCGATTTCCGGTTTTGGCTGATTTTTGTCGAACTCGGCGATGCGCTTTTCAAGGTCGCCGGATGCTTTTCTGTCGCGGATGAGTGCGCTGATTTCGGCAGGGGAATATGCGTTCCGGTTTTTCGGGGTAAGAGAATGAGCTGGAGCGATGTTCTGGCTGTTGTCAATCCGTCCGAAAGTTCCGTTTCCGGGTTGCGCTGACGCCCGTGTACCGCTCTGTGGGACGCCGTTATAGATGTAGTAGGGGTATCCGTTGGGGTCGGCGATGAAGAACATGTTGTTCTGTTCGTTGGCTTCCGGCAGGGCATTGAACGGGTCAGCCATGACCACGAAATAATAGTAGCCGGTGATGGGCTTCAGGTAGTAATTGATATAGAGGTATTCGTAGTTGTTGCCGAAGAAGGCATTTGCGATATTGGTACCTGTGGGGATGTCCTTATTGACGGCATATCCGGCGTATCCTTCGGGCAACTGAATTCCAATGTCGCCGAAGAAGTTAATTGAGCCGCGCGTTACCTCGTCGGTGATGTAGAGATGAGTAAGGATGCCGTAGTCATTGGCGTCGAAGGCATTGTAGTACATATAGACGATGCTGTAGCGGGATGCCGAGCTAATCGGCTGTGTTCCGGAGTTATAGATATTGAAATATACTTGTCGGTTGTAGCTGTAGCCGAAGTTTCCGCCGAGGTCGTAGGCGTGATATGCGGCGAGGTCGGCGCCGGAGGTGAGGTTGTTTGGGTCGATTTCGTTGTTGTCGTTGGGGTTAACGTTTGGGTCGGCGGTTGCCACGAAGGCGATGAATACGAAGTTTTCGATAAAGAACTTGTAATCCACCCATATTTTTCCCTGATTTCCCCAGCTGTTTCCCCATGAATTATAGACGAGGAAGGCACCGTTAGCGCCCTTGGTGTCGTCGTATCCGGCGAGGATGATGGCATGATAGGCATGCTGCATGTTGGGCTGGTTATATGTTTCGCTGCTCAGGACGCCGCTGCCGGTCCAGGCCATGAAGTTGTCGCCCAGTCGTGCGCCGAAAGAGATTATCTGTCCCTGTGCGAGGTGGGTTTTGAGGTTTTCGACGGTCAAGTCGGCTTCGGCAATCATGCGATAGTTGAGAATTTTTCGGGATGCGGCGTCGGTTGTCCAGGTCTGTTGTGGCGAGCCGCCGCAGTTGAGGTTGCTGTAGGGGGCGTTTTTAAGGGTGGTGATGCCGCGGTTGACCAATACGTCAAACATCGGTTCGAAGTTGGAGCCGCCACAGTCGGCGCCTTTTTCGGAGGCGGCCATCCAGAGGTCGGCGGGGCTGTACTGGTATGCGGGGTCGGCTAATTGCTGTGCGGTGAGGCTGAAGCTCGCCGCATCGAGGTAGGAGCGCATGCCGTAGGCCACCGACCATGCCACGCAGGTGCCGTAAGCGCCCTGGTCGCCCACCGGCGGCAACTTGGCGGTCAAATCCACACTATACGGCAAGGTTGTCCCGCTGCCTGACGAGGTGAACTTAAAGGATATTTCCTTCGGGTATTTGGACATATCCTCGTCCGACTTGTTCCACCCCAGCGCCCGATTTACAGGCTCTTCCACTGTGGGGTCCGGTTCCGGGTCAGGGCCGTCGCCGGAGGCAGGGTCATCATCCTTGCCGCAGGAAGCTATTAACAGTGCGCCTGCCAGCATCAATGCGCCGACAATGCGGTTGAAACGGACGGAATATACATCGTCCCGATTTTCTGAAATGCAATTTACAGTTGTCATAATTATTGACTTTAAGGTGATAAATAAGTATCTGAATTTGAAATGATTTCCGAAATTCATGCGGTCAGGCCGTTGCCTTTGCGCCGAACTCATGTTCGTTTTCGGGACAAAGGTATGGCAGTTAATTTAAGATTGTCAAGCCTTTTTCGGGCTTTTTTACGAAATGGGCTGTGGCATACACGAACTGCCCGTGTGGATACACGAAAGGGGGGATATTGGCGGGCCGTGTTTTATATACTGAAGGCGCCTGCGGAGGTCAGATGCGTTTTTCTGTGAGGTAGCGCCAGAAGCGGGTTGGCATGTTGTGACGATGCAGGCGGGGATTGAGGCGCTCTTTGATAGCCATTGCCTTAAAATAACTTTTCCAGAGCTGTTGAAAAAGTTTTTCATCGTCGTCCATTGCTGTATCGTTCAGGCGTCCATTGAGCAGGTTGTTATCGTCGGCGAGGGTTATTTCCACGGCTTCATGCAGGTTATAATAGTAGCCATATTTTCGCTTCGTGTCATAAATGACCCACTGCTGGTCTGCGAAGCGGTCAGAGAAATGAGCGATTGTCAGGGGCAGGGCATTGTATTCAGGATGGATGGGGGCAACATAGATACCGTCGGCTGATTTCTGAAATCTGACAAACTGTTTTATATAGAGGGCTTCGTGGGCTACTTTTCGGGCTATTTTAGTGAGTTCCAGCACATCGGCGTCGCCAAAGTTCCATGCGACAGTGTGTTTGCTGTCGAAAGTTTTGCAGATATATCGAAACAGGAGTTCATCACTGCCCGATATTTCCGAAAGCCACACATATCCCAGCATGTTGCGGACTGTGGCATCGGTTTTGTTCAGCAGGCCTGTCCATACGCGGCCGGCCTGGTCGGGGTCGGTAATTACGGTAATGCGTTCATCGATGAACATGGGGGCTACATCGCCGACTTTCAGCAGTCGGTCGGGGAAACGTTTCGTGCTGTATGCCTGAAACACAGCGGACAGAAGGCCATCGAAAGTCTTATCGTAGAAGAATACGGCGTTCATGCTTAGTCGGGGAAGATTAGCGACAGTTGTTGGCGATTGTGCAGCAGTTTTTGTTTGCGGGGTTCGGAGAGGGCTTTGCGGACATTTTCGGGGGAAATTTCCTGCACGGTAAGCAGGGGCAGTTCGCGGCAGGTGATAAAATATTGGGCTTTTTTCATTACTATTCCGATTTTTTTGAGCTGTTCGGCATTGAGGCGGCCATATCGGCGGGCGGCGACAATGAGGTTAGCCGACTTGACGCCGATTCCCGGCACCCGCAGCAGCATGAGGTAGTCGCAGGTGTTCACGTCAACTGGGAAGAGTTCGGGATGGCGTAGCGCCCATGCGAGTTTGGGGTCGATGTCAATGTCGAGGTTCGGGTGTTGGGCGTCCACGATTTCGTCAGCGCGGAAGCGATAGAAGCGCATGAGCCAATCTGCCTGATAGAGGCGGTTTTCGCGTACCAGCGGGGCCTGGGTGAGGGTCGGTAGCCGCTTATCGTAGTCATTAACCGGCACGAATCCCGAATAATAGACGCGCTTCATGCTGGAGCGTTTATAGAGCGCCGAAGAGAGGGTGAGAATTTGCATGTCGTTTTCGGGGCTTACGCCGACAATCATCTGCGTACTTTGTCCGGCGGGGACGAAGCGTGGGGTGTGTCGGAACTTGCGGCGGTCTTCGATGCTTTGCAACATTCCCTGCTGTATGTAGCGCATGGGGGCGAAAACGCTGGCATGGTCTTTTTCCGGCGCCAGCAACTTGAGGTTCTGCTCGGTAGGGATTTCCAGATTGACGCTCATGCGGTCGGCATACAGCCCTGCTTCGGCTATCAGTTCTTCGCTGCATCCGGGGATACTTTTCAGGTGGATGTAGCCGTTGAAGCGGTGAACGGTACGCAGGTCTTTGACCACCCGCACCATACGTTCCATAGTATAGTCGGGATTGCGCACCACGCCGGAGCTGAGGAACAGCCCCTCGATGTAGTTGCGGCGGTAGAACTCGATGGTCAGCTCCACCAGTTCGCTCACCGACAGAGTCGCCCGCGGGATGTCGTTAGTACGGCGGTTGATGCAGTAGGCACAGTCATAGATGCAGTAATTTGTCAGCATGATTTTCAGCAGGGAAATACAGCGGCCGTCTTCGGTAAAGCTGTGGCAGATACCCATTCCGCCGACGGTATTGCCGAGTCCGCCGGACTGATTCCGCCGTACCGTGCCGCTGGATGCGCAGGAAACGTCATATTTGGCCGATTCCGCAAGTACTCTGAGTTTCTCTGTTACTGCCTCGTTCATATTGATACAAAGGTACGCATTTTTTTGACGCCACATATCAAAAAAAGCGTTATCTTTGCGGAAATTTTTTATTATGCCGTTAAATATACCCGATAAACTGCCCGCCATCGAACTGCTGCGGTCAGAGAACATTTTCGTGATTGACCAGACCCGAGCCTCGCATCAGGATATACGTCCGTTGCGAATCGTGATACTGAATCTTATGCCGGTCAAGATTACCACCGAAACCGACCTGCTAAGACTGCTGTCGAACAGCCCTTTGCAGATAGAGATTGATTTCATGAAAATCGAAGACCATGAGCACCGGCATACCCCCGCCGAACACATGAAGATGTTCTATAAAACGTTCCCGCAAATAGCGGGCAGGCGGTATGACGGCATGATAATTACCGGCGCCCCTGTTGAGCAGCTCGAATTTGACGAGGTTACATATTGGGACGAGATGCGGCGCATCATGGAGTGGTCGGTAACGCATGTTACCTCTACGATGTTCATCTGTTGGGCGGCGCAGGCAGGGCTGTTCCATTTCTATGGCGTTCCGAAATACCGGCTGTCGGGGAAGCTGTCGGGGATATTCCGGCACCGCGTACTCAACGACCTCGCGCCGATTTTTCGGGGCTTCGATGACGAGTATTACGTGCCCCATTCGCGATATACAGAGGTTCGGGCTGCCGACATCCGCAAGGTTCCGGCGTTAGAAATCATGTCGGCCTCTGACGAGGCAGGCGTTAATATGGTCATGGCACATAACGGGCGCCAGATATTTATCACCGGCCATTCCGAATATTCGCGGGATACGTTGAACAATGAATACCACCGCGACCTGGCCCGCAAAATTCCGATTGACATTCCGCAGCACTACTACCCCTATGACGACCCCACGATGACGCCGGTGATGAGGTGGCGCTCGGCGGCCAACCTGCTGTTCTCAAACTGGCTGAATTATTATGTCTATCAGGAGACGCCCTATAATCTTGACGAAGAATAAAGAAAAATAACGTTTTATTATCCGCAAAAACGCACTCTTAATGTCCCTACCAAGACGGAATGTGCGAAAATTCTCATATTGCGTACCAGACGGCACACAGAGATAACGCTAATATTTGAAACATCTTCAATACGGGTATATTATGCGGATAATCAGGGAAAATAAAAAGGCCGTCTGTTTTTCTTTTCAGGCGGCCCATATTATATGGCATTAAACTGTTAAACGATTGAATGGTTATTCGCTCAACAGTTTGCAGATTTTTTGATTGGCGGCGCGGACGCGGGCTTCCTCAACCTTTATTTGCTTACGGTCGTAGGTCATCAGGCCGTTGACCTCGATTTCCACGTCAGTGGTCTGGGTATAAACGGCGGCAGAGAATCCGCGCAGTACCAAAGGTTCCAGCTGTTCGGTGAATTTCACGTATTCGTCGGTAACTTCTTTGGTGTTTTTATACTGTACGTAGCCCCAGTTACGGTCGGGCGTCCAGACGTGTTCGTTGATAACCAGGCCTATTCCGCCATATTCGCCCAAAACGGTAGCGCGTTTGGTGTCATACATTGTCATTGACGGGTTTGGATAGTGGTGTACGTCGAGGATGTCGCCGGTTGTGTAGTGGTTTCCGCCACTGGCGGGGTTTACTAAGCGGCTGGGGTCATAGTTTTTCGTCCATTCCACGATTTCCGGGGTTTTAAACTGGCCCCATGCTTCGTTGAAGGGCACCCACACCACAACGCAGGGGTTATCAATGACCAAGTCCATAATTTCTTTCCATTCTGCACGATAGTTCGCTTCTGATTCGGCGCTGCGGATATTTTCCCGGCCGGTAAAATATTGAGTCATTTGCCATTCCGGGCTGCGGTCGCCGCTGGGCATATCTTGCCATACGAGGATTCCGAGTCTATCGCAATGGGAGTACCATCGTGCGGGTTCCACTTTAACGTGCTTGCGAATCATGTTGAATCCGAAGTCTTTGGTCTTCTGGATGTCATAACGCAGGGCCTCGTCGGTGGGGGCAGTATAGAGGCCGTCGGGCCACCATCCCTGGTCAAGCGGGCCGAATTGGAAAAGCGGCTTGTTGTTCAGTTGCATGCGGACGATGCCGTTTTTGTCGCGCTGGGTCGAGATTTTGCGCATGGCGGTATAGCTTTTTGCCCTGTCAACTTCTGTGCCGTTGCTGAACAGCGTCACTTTCACGTCGTAGAGGAAAGGGCTGTCAGGCGACCACAATTTCGGGGCGGGAATAGCGACAGTGAGTTGCTGTGATACTGCGGCCTTACCTTTGGCTACTGCCGTTTCGCCGTCAAGCACGGTAACTTCATAGTAATCGCCATAAGCGGTTCCGGCAGTACCGACTTTTATCTTCAGGTTTTTGCGGTCGATGTCCGGGGTTGCCACGATGTTGTAGATATGTTTGGCCTCCACCGGTTCGAGCCATACGGTTTGCCAAATTCCGGTAACGGCGGTGTACCATATTCCGTTGGGGTTGTTCACCTGCTTGCCGCGCGGCTGGAATCCGTTATCGGTGGGGTCCCATACCTTGACGACCAATTTTTGGGCGCCGGATTTCAGGAAAGGGGTGATGTCGAAAGAGAAGGGGGTATATCCTCCCTGGTGTCGTCCCACGAGGATGTCGTTGACATACACTTCTGTGCGCCAGTCAACGGCGCCGAATTGCAGCAGCAGGCGTTTTTTCTTCCATTTGGCAGGGACTTGAAATTCGCGGTGATACCACAGCTCGTTATTCACACCCACCGGTTTCTGGACGCCAGACAGGGATGATTCGACGGGGAACGGCACTAATATTTTGCCGTCGAACTGTGTGGGTTCGGCAGTTCCGGCGGGAACTATGGCATAGTCCCACAAGCCGTTAAGGTTTAGCCATTCGCTGCGTTCGAGTAGCGGACGTGGGTATTCGGGCAGCGGGCTGTTAGGGTCGATTTTTTCGGCCCAGGCGGTCTTGATGCGCTCGCCAGCGGGTTGCCATTGGGCGTATATGCTGCCCAGTGTGAGACACAATGCAACTGATAAAGCAGTTTTTTTAAGCATATTGTTCTGTTTAAAGATTAATAAATTATGATATTTGGTTATTTCTTGCGCATTTTGCGGCCAATATCGAATCTGAGGTTTATTCTTGGTAACTTTATAAGCGCCCCGTTCGATACGGGATGTTGCGGGGTGTTTTTTTGTACGGAATAAATTTCGTCGATAATGTCTTTATATTTATCAAGCAGCAGTTGGCGTTTGAGCTTGAGTGTCGGGGACAGTTCGCCGGTGTGGGGCGACCATTCTTCCTCCACGAGGCGGAAGCGTTTTATTTCTTCGTGTTGTCCGAGCGTCTTGTTGATGAGGTTGACCTCGCTGGCATAGAGCTGCAGCACGTCCTTATCGCGGATGAGTTCGGAGTTGTCATAGTAGAATATTCGCTGTTCGGTGCACCATTCATGCAGGTAGTCGAAGTTGGGCGAAATAAGGGCGCTGGCGAACTTTTCGTTTTCGCCGATGACCATTGCCTGCTCGATGAAGAACGATTCTTTGAGCTTGTTTTCAATCATTTGCGGGGCGATATATTTTCCGGCAGACAGTTTAAAGATTTCCTTTTTGCGGTCGGTGATTCGCAGATATACGCCGTCGTCGAGTTCGCCGATGTCGCCGGTATGGAACCATCCGTCGCTGTCGATGACCTGTGCGGTGAGTTCCGGGGCTTTATAGTAACCTTTCATTACGCAGGGGCCTTTACAGAGGATTTCGCCGTCGTCGGCGATTTTCACTTCCACACCGGGCAGGACGGGGCCTACGGAGCCTATTTTTATCATGCCTTTTACGGGGTTGTTGACGGCAATAACGGGAGATGTTTCGGTGAGGCCGTATCCTTCGATGGCGGTAATCCCGGCCATTCCGAACAGCCGCAGGATACGGGGCTGCAGGGCGGCACCGCCCGACACTATATAACGCACCTGATTGCCGAGGGCTTCCCGCCACTTGGAATATACCAAACGGTCGGCCACGCGCCATTGCAGTCGCCGGAAGAAGTTGAGCGGATGCAGGTAATCAAAATGCCGCGAGATGCGGATAGCCCAGAAATATATTGCCCGTTTGAGGCCATGCAGGTCGTTGCCCTTAGAGATGAAGCCGTCGTAGATGCGTTCCAGCAGACGCGGTACCGAATTGAACATGTGCGGCTTTACCTCACGGATGGCCGACACGATTTGCCCCAGACTTGGCACATAATAAACACCCATCCCCTTGTACTGGAAATGGTAGTTCATGCTGCGTTCATAGACGTGACACAGAGGCAGGAAGCTGAGGGCGCGATGGCCATAGCCCAGGTCCTGCATCTCCACGTGGGCGGTGAAGTTCGACACCAAATTGCGGTGTGTCAGCATCACGCCTTTGGGGACGCCAGTGGTGCCGGATGTATAAATGAGGCTGGCCACGTCGTCGGGGCTTACAGCGGTCATGATGCTGTCTAACTCGGCAGCGAGCGCGTCAGCATTGGCTTTCCCCGCATCGATGATGTCCTGCACGGAGGGGCACTCGTCAATTTTGTCGAAGCAGTAGATGCCGATGAATTCGGGCAGCTTTTCGACGAGCGGTTTCAGGCGGGCCACGAGTTTGCGGTCGCCTGCCAACAGGCATTTAACTTCCGCATTTTCGAGGATATACTGGTATTCTTCGGGACTGATGGTGGGATAAATCGGCACGTGTACCAATCCGGCCATCGCCATTCCCATATCGGCGAAGTTCCATTCCGGCCGGTTGTTCGTAATTGTTGCCACTTTTGCCTGACGCGGCAAGCCGAGCGATAACATTCCTAACGCGAAGAAGCGCGAATTGTCGGCATATTCAGCAGTGGAGAATGTGTACCACTGTCCGTGTTCGTAGCCGCCCAGTGCGTCATCCCGCCGGAAGTGCTCCATACTGCGCGCTAAAATATCAAATGTCCTTGTTACTTCCATTCTAACTTAAAAATCAGGCGCAAAAATACAGGAAATATTTGAAATTACAAAAGGGAAGTGTCGAATAGTTGGAAAATAAATGAATTGAAGCATCACAGTTTTGTCATGTGATGCTATTACAGGGGGCGGCGGCACGATTATTTTGGGTACTTTTTAAGAGTAATGAAGGTTATTTCCGGCGGCATATCGATGCGCGCCAGCAGGCCGACGCATCCGAATCCGCGGTTAACATACAAATATTGGTTGCCGGAGCGGTATAATCCGGCCCAATGCCGTTCTATGAGGCGGATGGGGCTGAAGCGGATACCGGCGAGCATCAGGCTTGACTGTCCGCCATGGGTATGTCCGGCTAAGGACAGTGCTATATTGGTTTTCCCAATCACCTCGTGCGGCCAATGGGCGGGATTATGTGTGAGCAGCACTGCGAAGGCGCCCTCCGGCATGTCGGCCATAGCACGACGCAAGTTGGAATAGGAATGGTGCCCCCAATTCTCCACGCCGAGCAGCCACAAGGCAGTGTCGCCGATGGCGATGCGGTGTGTCTCATTGAGCAGCAGTCGGAATCCGGCCTGCCGTATAGCCACATTAATTTCTTCACGATTTTGCCTCTTGTTAGCCGCACTTGGCCATAATGAATAGTCGCCGTAGTCGTGATTACCGGAAATGGCATATTTCCCCAATGGGGCGTCAAACAGCGTCAGCGCTTCTTCAAATCCTTTGAGTTCATTAAAGTAATTATTTACCATATCGCCAGTAAAAACCACAATATCAGGATTATATTGATTAATTATATCCGCACAGCGCCGGATAAATCCGTCATTATAGAATCCGCCGAGGTGGAAATCCGAAATCTGGGCAATGGTCAGTCCGTTAAGGCTGTCGGGCAAAGTGGGAAGGGTTATGGTTACGTGTTCCCGGGTAGCGGTTTTTCGTCCGATAAATATGCCGTAAATCCCCACGAGCAATGTTCCTGCGGCGATGATGAAGCCGCCATGCAGAAACAGCGCAGCGGCATTGCGCTGTCGCAGCAGACGCAGTAACAGCGCCGCAAGCACGAAAAGACATATCATGAACTTCGGCGCCATATCCAGCATCAATACTGCAATAGCAAGATAGACGCGGTGAAAATCAACAGTAGTCCGTATGCGGTCGCCACCGAGCGTCAGCCACAACAACCCGATTACGAATATTGCGACCGCCCAATAAAGCGTACCAAAAATGAGGCGTCGCCTGCGGAGGCGGCACAATTGCAGGAAGCATATAAATCCGCCCGCTTCGAGCAGCAAAAAAATGCCCGTAAATATCCCCATTTCTGATATGATACGCATAAATTACAATGTCATT
>JAISSS010000083.1 GCA_031272965.1 Bacteroidales bacterium
CTGGCAGTTCGCCGGACCCGAAGGCGCTATCGTAACCGAAGTGGCTAACGTACACAGCAACGAAGCAGTACGCCATCAAGTACCAAGCATCAACAATTTCTTTCTTGGGAAATAATTAAGATTTCCTACTTCGGCAGGGTAATAATTGCGCAAGGCGCTAACAAATTTGTTAGCGCCTTCATAGCATAAGGGCAACTTGTACGGCACATCAGGCTATTGATTAAGCAGCGATATGCAGTTCATGGATGCTGAAATACCGAAAACTTTACAAACATGGCATAATTCATCTGCAAAATGCCGAATTTTGATTGCCATCTGCACAAAACGAGGCTGTCGCCGTTTTTTTTTATACTTTTACATTCGATATGGAAATACCTGTATTTGTACGAAATGACCCGTGGTTGCAGCCGTATGGCGCCGTTATTGCGTCATGGGCAGAGGCGGCACATCGGAAGGAATCCGAGCTGACCGGCGGGATGAGTCTGCGCGATTTTGCGGGCGGGCATCTGTGGTTCGGGTTGCACCGAATGGGCACCGAATGGGTGTTCCGCGAATGGGCGCCGAATGTTACCGCCATATACCTGCATGGCGACTTCAACGCATGGAGTGACCATCCGGCATGGCTGTTCCAGCCGACCGGCAATGGAGAATGGCACTTGCGGCTGCCTGCCGACCGTCTCCGGCATGGAGACCTCTATTCGCTGTCAATGCATTGGCCCGGCGGACGCGGGCGTCGGGTTCCGGCATACGCCCGCCGCGTGGTGCAGGACCCGGACACCCTGATTTTTAACGCGCAGGTGTGGATGCCCGAACCATATCAGTGGCAAATACCGCATTTCACCCCCTCCCGCCATGCTCCGCTGATTTATGAAGCCCATACAGGCATGGCCGGAGAAGAAGCCCGCGTCCACACCTTCAACGAATTTCGTACTGACGTGCTGCCCCGCATACGGCAGGCCGGATACAATACAATTCAGATGATGGCCGTGCAGGAGCACCCCTATTATGGCAGTTTCGGCTACCACGTGTCGAGCTTCTTCGCGCCATCGTCCCGCTTCGGAACGCCGGAAGAGCTCAAACGCCTCATCGATGCGGCCCACGCTGACGGCATCGCCGTAATCATGGACCTCGTTCATTCTCATGCCGTGAAAAACGAAGTTGAAGGGCTTGGCGCATACGACGGCACCCGTTACCAGTTTTTCCACAGCGACGCCCGCGGGCTGCATCCCGCTTGGGATTCCTACTGCTTTAATTATGACAAGCCGCAGGTATTACACTTCCTGCTGTCGAACATCCGTTACTGGCTCGAAGAGTTCCACTTCGACGGGTTCCGCTTTGATGGCGTTACCAGCATGTTGTATCACGACCACGGTTTAGAACGGGCATTTACTGAATATGCGCAATATTTTACTCCAAATATCGATGTCGAAGCGATTGTTTATCTGCAATTAGCCAACAAACTCATCCACCAGATTTCCCCTGTCGCGCTGTCGATAGCCGAAGAAATGAGCGGCTTACCCGGTCTCGCCGCCCCCATGCAGGATGGCGGCATAGGATTCGACTATCGGATGGCGATGGGGGTTCCCGATTTCTGGATAAAAATTATCAAGGAACTGCCTGACGAGGCATGGGATGTGGGACACATTTTCTACGAACTGACCTCAAAACGACAAGACGAGAAAGTAGTAAGCTATGCAGAATCGCACGACCAGGCCTTAGTAGGCGATAAAACATTGATATTCAGGCTTGTAGATAAAGAAATGTATTACAGTATGCGCAAAGACCAGCCTAATCTGACCGTAGAGCGGGGAATTGCGCTGCACAAGCTCATCCGACTGCTCACCCTGGCTACGGCAGGCGGCGCATATCTCAACTTCATGGGCAACGAGTTCGGGCACCCCGAATGGATAGACTTCCCCCGTGAAGGTAACAACTGGTCGTATGCTCACGCCCGCCGCCTGTGGAGCCTCGCCGACAACCCCGAACTGCGCTTCGACTGGCTGCTGCTGTTCGACAGGGTAATGCTGCGCTGGGCTGACGACAACGACCTGCTAAACATCCCTGAAATTTTCCGCCGCTTCGACAATCAGCACGACCAGGTGCTGGCCTTCAGCCGCGGCGACTTCCTGCTGGCCTTCAATTTTAACCCCACAACATCGTTCAGCGGCTACGGAATCCCGCTCGAACCCGCAAAATACAGCATACTGTTCGACAGCGACGAGGAGCGTTTCGGAGGCCAAAATCGCATAGACCACAGCATGATATACTATACCCATCCGGATGCGGCCATATCCGGCCGACACTACCTCGACCTCTACCTGCCCGCACGGACAGCAATAGTCCTCAAAAAAGAGCCTTTCAAAAGAGCACGATGATTTATGCGCAATAATGGCAGTATGGACAACTATTTTACCCCTGTGGCACTACCGCGTTATTCCCGCCGGATAACCTGTAACGAGCGGTTGCTGTTACTTGGCTCCTGCTTCGCCGAAAACATTGGCGCCAAGTTTAGCCGCCTGCAATTTGACGTCGATATAAATCCTTTTGGAGTGCTGTTTAATCCGGCAAGTGTGGCTGCATGTCTGCGCAGGCTGCTGTCGGGAAGGTTTTATGAGGCCTCTGAACTCTTTGAATATCAGGGTGTCTGGCACAGCTTTGCCCATCATAGCCGGTTTAGCGCCGGAACGCCGGAACAAGCCCTGCAGTTGATTAATGAGCGTTTTGAACAATCGTGCAAATCATTGCGGGAAGCTACTGTACTGTTTATCACTTTCGGAACAGCATACGTGTGGGAGCTGAAAACCACTGGAACAGTCGTTTCCAACTGCCACAAGCTGCCTGACGCCAGCTTCCGCCGGTTCCGGCTCACCCCCAATGAAATCATCGACGACTACCGCCAACTGCTCACAGCGCTGTGGGAGGTCAACCCTGCGCTGTACGTGCTGTTTACCGTCAGTCCGGTGCGGCACCTTAACGACGGCGCCATAGGCAACCAGTTGAGTAAGAGTATATTACTGCTGGCTATTGACCGCCTCGTCAACGGATTCGGCACCGACCGCTGCAATTATTTTCCCGCATACGAAATCATGCTTGACGAGCTGCGCGACTACCGCTTTTACGCCCCCGACATGCTGCATCCCGCGCCAGTTGCCATCAACCATATCTGGAACAGATTGACAGAAGCCATGATGAGCGCCGACACCCGTGCACAGCTTCGAGAGAGGGAAAAAGCGGCCGCCCGTGCAGAGCACCGCTCAATCATCGGGACATCCGGCGGCCCTGCCTGAAAGCGGGAACTCTCTGCCGTCAAATTCCATTCCACATAAGAGGGGGGCTGTTGAATTTTTCGGTCAGTTTACTTTGGTAATTTTCACGGCCATTCCGGGGCGGATTTGCAGCAACCCTGTTGCCAGAATCGTGTCGCCTTCCTGCAGCCCTGAATTAATCATAACTACTTCGTTGTTGCGGGCGCCGGTAGTGATGTTCGTTTTTACGGCTTTTCCGTTTTTCACAGTGAACACTGTTTCCTGCGACATATCGGGGATTACATATTGCGTTGGCGCCACTATTGCGGCGTCGTGGTGGTCGATAACGATGTTTACTTCGGCGAAGTCACCCGGCAGCCAGCCTTTGGTATTGGTCAGTAATGCGCGTGCCTGCAGAGTTCTTTCGCTCTCGTCTATGGTAGGGCTTACGGCATAAATCGGGGCGGTAAGCGTGTCGTTGTTGGCGACAACCTTTACACGCAGGCCGGAGCAAATCTGGTTTATATACTGTCCGGGGAAGTTAAAATCGACCTTTATGGGGTTTATCTGGGCAAGCTGAGTGATAATTTGCCCCTGCGCCAGGTATGCACCGACGCTGAAATCGCGCATTCCTACGCGCCCGCTGAAAGGCGCCTGCACCGATGCCAGGCTGACCGACACTGCCAGCTCCTCGATGTGGGCCTCTAACTGGCGCACCTGTGAGCGGGCCGCCTCCACCTCCTCATAGCTGACGCCCTCCACCGCGAGCAGGTCTTCGCGCCGCTTCAGCACTTCACGGGCCGCCTGCAGTTGGGCCTCGTAGCCCTTTATCTGGGCCTTCCATACGCGGTCGTCAATCTGCACTAACGACTGCCCCTGCGTTACCGCCTCTCCTTCCCGAAAGTGGATGGCCAGCACCGTACCGGCAACCGGCGACTTTATTTCAACCGATTCGGACGGCAACAGCCCCGCCTTCACCCGCAGGATATTCTCAAACGGCTGACGGGTTACAACATACCCTTCGGCAACAAACTGCTGCGACGGCCCCCGCACCGTCTGCGCATCCTTACTACCACACGAACACAGCGCCATACACAGCCCTGCCGATACCAACATTCTCTCTGTAGTCTTCAAAATATAATCTGTTTAATATAATTTATCAAGTCAAAATACGCGACTGCAATTTTACTCAAAATTTTGATATATCCGTTCATTTAGCCTGTTATATTAACAATTATTTACAGAGAAGGTTACAAAAAAGTGCATTACGGGAAGTGAATCTTAAATTGTTATACCATTCTTGCGGGCGCATGAAAAAAATACTTACCTTTGCAACATGCTTAAGAACATATACATATCATTTTGCGTGGGGGTGTGGTTATTGGCCGCAGCCGGATGCAGCGACTTCACGAAGGTGCAGAAGAGTACCGACTATGAATATAAGTACAAGAAAGCGCTTGAGTATTATGAGGCGAAGCAGTACAGCCATGCCGCCGACCTTCTCGGCAGCATGATAGCGCTCTATCGGGGCACCAGCCGTGCCGACGACATCTATTATTTCTATGCCCGCAGCCAGTTTGAAGAGCAGTTCTACAAAGAGGCGGGGCAGTATTTCCTGATGCTGGTACGGGAATTTCCCATGAGCGATTACAGCGAGGAGAGCCAGTTTATGGTCGGCTACTGTGCCTACAAGGAATCGCCGAATGCGCGGTTAGACCAGTCGGCCACCAACCATGCCATCGATGCGCTGGTGCTGTATGTTAACCTCTATCCGGACGGCGTGAAGGTGGAAGAAGCCAATAAATTAGTGGCCGAGATGCGCGACAAGTTAGTTTATAAGTCGTTCCTTAACGGAAAATTATATTATGACATGGGTAACTACAGGGCAGCAACTATCGCCCTTGCGAACTCCCTGAAAGCCTATCCCGACACCAAATACAGAGAACAGCTGTCGTTCTGGCTGCTGGACGCCAAATATAATCTGGCGGTGTACAGTACCCCCGACAAAAAAGAGCTGCGTATGAACGACGCATTAGACGAGACATATTCCTTCCTCGACGAGTTTACGGAGAGTAAACACCGGCGGGATGCGGAAAAGTTTCAGCAAAATATCATCAAATTTTTGAACTACGAAAAATAATAAAAGAAAAATTAATAAAAACTTAATATTAAGGTTAATTATATATGGATTTTAAAAGAGTGAAAGCCGAAGGAACCACCGTTCCCCGCAACCTTAGCGAACTGGAAGCTCAGACCGGCAACATCTATGAGACTGTAATGATTCTGGCCAAGCGGTCAAATCAGATAGCCTCCGAGATGAAAGAAGAGCTGAGCCAGAAGTTGCAGGATTTTACTTCCTATTCCGATAATCTCGAAGAGGTCTTTGAGAATCGCGAGCAGATAGAGCTGTCCAAATACTATGAGCGCTTGCCCAAGCCCACGCTGATAGCCTACGAAGAATATCGGAGGAAGCAGATATACCACCGCAATCCGGCGAAGGAAAGCCGCAAAGTCTGAGGTCATGGACGAGGCTGGCGGCAGGCTCGGCGGCAAGCGCATCGTGCTGGGAATCACGGGCAGCATTGCGGCCTACAAAGCGGCATTGCTTGCGCGGCTGCTCATCAAAGACGGCGCCGAAGTGCAGGTGGTGATGACCCCCGCATCCCGCGAATTTATCACCCCTGTAACCATGAGTGCGCTGACCGGACGTCCTGTCATGTCGGATTTTTTTGACACCGGCAGTGGCGCATGGCATTCGCATGTCCAGATGGGACAATGGGCAGACCTGTTGCTCATCGCTCCGGCTACCGCCTCCACAATAGCGAAGATGGCGACCGGCGTATGCGACAACCTGCTCATCACCGTCTATCTGTCGGCAAAATGCCCGGTAATGCTGGCTCCGGCAATGGATTTGGACATGTACCGGCACCCCGCTACCCAAAAAAATATAAATACCCTGCACAGCTGCGGCAACATCATACTGGAACCTGACGAGGGCGTCTTGGCCAGCGGATTGCAGGGTAAGGGCCGTATGCAGGAACCCGAACAGCTGTGTGCGGCCGTATGCGCCTTCTTCGGGCACAGCCACGCACTGAAAGGCCGAAAGTTCCTCGTTACGGCAGGGCCCACGCATGAACGAATCGACCCCGTGCGGTTTGTCGGGAACTACTCCTCCGGGAAGATGGGCTTTGCCATCGCTGAGGCCTTAGTTGAGGCGGGCGCCACAGTAACGCTTGTATGCGGCCCCGTAACCTTAAATACCCCATCGCTGCCGGAAATACACCGACAGAATGTGCAGACAGCGGCAGAGATGCGCGACGCCTGCACTGCCATATTCCCCGAAATGGACGGCGCTGTAATGTGTGCCGCCGTAGCCGACTATCGCCCCGCAAAACCACAGCCATACAAAATCCCGCGTACCGGACAGCCGCTCACCTTGGAACTGACCGCCAACGACGACATCGCAGCCATACTCGGCGCCATGAAACGCCCAACACAGCTGCTCGCCGGATTCGCTTTAGAGACAGAACATGACGTGAATAGGGCGACCGAAAAGCTGCGCCGCAAAAATTTCGACTTCATCGTGCTCAATTCGCTCGACACTGCCGACACTGTATTCGGCGCCGACACCAATAAAATCACCATCATAACCCCGCAAAGCCACACGGCGCTGCCAATGAAATCAAAACACGACGCCGCCCGCGACATTGTGGCCAAAATTATCGAACTGACAAATAATTCATTACCTTTGTCCGTCCGAAAAGAACCGAATTAAGGGCACCTCTAAAAATAAAAAGCACGAAAAAAAGTGTCATAATATTTTGATAATCAGATAATTATTTGTATCTTTGCAGATAATTTAAATCATCAAAAATATGTCAACGCAATAT
>JAISSS010000100.1 GCA_031272965.1 Bacteroidales bacterium
AAGGCTTTGACCGGCGGTATGATGATTCGGGGTCGTCGCCCGAATAGATGACGGTATAGAACTGCCGGCTCATTTCCAATATGAAATCCGGATGGTACATACATTCGTGGTCAACAAAAAAGACATCCACATGATTTTCTTTGCAGATTTTCTCCACACAGGCGTAAAACTCCATCAAGTGCGGGTCTTTATTGCGATACATACTGTCCAAATCCCAAGGCGTTACATCGGTTGGCCAACCGGACATTTTCCGGTGATTGAGCGGGATGATTTATAGCGTCCTTCCGAGAGTGTTTCAGTGATTTTCAACTCCCGTTCAAAACCTTCCGCCCCCATATGGGAATATAATATTGTAAGCATAACAATTTATTACTGATTACTGATTGCCCACACCTCGCGTTGACGGCAATAAGCGCCGACTTTCTCAATGGTGCATGGCAGACCGGAAGTGAGATATTTAATATCATGATTATAGCGGTATTCTGCATCCTGCACGGTGTCGATGATAATCATACCGTTGCCGGTCAGGTTTTCGCGAAAGTATTTTTCGATATTTGCCTTTAAAACATCGGGGGGTATGAGATGAATCCAGTTTACGAGCACAATACAATCGAACTTATGTTCATTATTATATTCAACAGGTGTTTCCGGAAAGGAGAACTGCCTGAAAATGATGTTCCTTTGAAATTGCAGATACGCTACAAACCGTGCAGCATTCAGCACATGTCTGTCAATGTCGCAGCCATGCCGCCGTCGATAGCGGACATTGCGGGTGATGTCGCCAAGCCCGCAGCCTATCTCAATGTAGCTGTTGCGCACCGGTTGCCGGTTACAAAAGGCAATTATGCCCTGCGCATACGGACGTTTACACAGCGGCGCCGTATGCCATCGGTCAAAGCCAAAGAACAGCCGCAAAGTCCTGCGGAACACCTTTGCCGAAAAACGTCTTGCGCGAAAGAATATTGTCATGGAAAGGAATTATGAGGGTATCGGTTTTGACAGTACCCCTAACGAACGTTAGTTAACAGTAAAAGTAGCGCCCGTCGTCACCTCAAACGTCCCTGTAATCAGAACGCCAGTGGCGATAAGCGTTACTTCCGCATTGTCAGTTACCGTAACATTGTTGCCGATTTCGACATCGTCTCCGGTCACTATAGTGGTGTCAGAAGTGTAAGTTACATCGGATATATATATTGCTCCGCTTGTAACTTCAGAATCCGTCGGCACGACAGCACTATTTTTAACAGAAGGGTTTTGCGCTGTGCACAGTTTGTCGGATTTAGATGCTGCTGCAAAGCAGCAGACTACTGTAAGAATGGCAAAAAGAAGTCTTTTCATAACATTCTATTTCTTTACGGTTGTTATTTACTATCGACCAGTTTCTTTAATTCTTCAATTTGAATTTGCTGTTCCTTAATCGCCTCTATCAGATAGGGGATAAGTTCAAGATAGCTGACAGAGAGTTTGCCGTCTTTGTCTTTTGTTACCAAATTCGGCAAAATTTTCTGCAATTCCTGTGCGCTCAGGCCTGAAAAGACCTTTTGCAGGTTCTCGTCACTCAGGCGGGTATTGAGGGGCACAACAACTTCGCCTGTATCAAGTTTCATTACGTTTTTTTGACCGAGTTCTTCGGGAGATTTCAATTTGAAAGTGATGCCATTGATTTGCTTAATCACGTTCAGCCCGTTAGTTATCGGGGCGACCTCCTTTTTCAAACTCATGTCAGAGGATGTGATGTAGTTAACAGCCCTTACAGTGCCGTTAACGTCCACTTCATAAGAAGGGTTTGCCTGCTTAACGCCGACGAGTTCTTCCATGAATACATTGCCACGAAAAAAGCCTGCCCAGAAAGCTGAGCCGACGTAGAATTCTCCACGACCTGGGATAGTGCCATAAATGGCGGCGCCACCATTGGTGCCAATTAATTCGCCCCATACAGCAAAATTCCAGCCATCAGTGGCATTACCTGCTCCTCCCCAAACGCCTATTGTGCGGCCTTCCGAATACGCCGTTTCGCGCTGGGCATAACCGCGTACACCGACAAATTTTGTCATAGAGCTACCACCATCAACGGTTCCGTACATACCAAGCGTATAACTCAAGTCGGTTACGGCCTTATTAACAGCCAAGCCAAATTGCTGATACTGATTGTTGCTCATTACATGCACTTTTTGATTCGGAACTGCCGAAGTGCCAATTCCAACATTACCGTTAGAGAGGACTTTGAGTTGGGCATTAGCTACCAAAAAACATAGGGACATGCCTAATGTGAGAAATAAATTCTGTCTATTCATGATTTCTATTTTTAAGTTTTTAATGAAAATCTCAACAGAAATACGCCAATAATTTCAAATATATTTTATATAAATATTATCTTTATATAAAATAATTAGTATTGAAATATCGTTCTGAGTTTAGGATATAATATGCTGATAATCAAGTATATTCAAGTATTTGAATTTTCAAATATACAATTCGATTGTTCAATGATAATTAAGATTATATTAATAAATCAGTGGCTTTATCATCGAAAAACAAATATCACATTATTCATTTATTGTCCCTATCTATACCCACTCTTGTATAACAAAAATGTTTAGACTTCGTATTTTAATCATTCGTTCATATATTACTATCAATCATCCAATTTGCCGGAACCTTTCTGCTAAAGCGTAACATGAATAGTTATCCATAGCTAATTTATATCCGTTTTCTGCAATCCGTTCTATTTCAGATTCATTTTTCAGATATTCATATATTTTATCTATTGCATTAGTGGTATCAATTTTCACATAGTTAACACCGTCAATCAGTCCTGTGCTTTCGGCGTCGTAAGGTTCGGTAGCAAACAGGCAGGATTTGGAAGCCAGAATTTCCATGTACTTCGGATTGAAAGTATTGTATATGCCGCCTGTTGTTATGAATATTTTACAGGAATTTATCAGTCGGGAAAAATTTTCTCCCACCAACTTGTGCCCGTCTTTAAAATCGCCCCACCCCGGATGTGGTGCATACAAATATTTCAGGGACGTGTTTTTCAATTTGGTGTGCAGTTCAAAACGCTCCGGATAAATACGCAGATTAGGAGTAGTTGTGCCTGCGGCCAAAAAACCAACATCATATTTCTTTTCTTCATGCCAGTCGTTAAAAATGGCCGGATTAAATGAGGGCGGAAACCATACAATATCCTTAAAATCAGTCCCGAAACGACCAATATCAGCGTTATATCTGTCTATCGGCTGCTTAAAGAATGATAATATATAGTTAACTTTGTTTTTTTTGATAAAATTAACAAAATCATACTCTCTGCTATACGCATCATACCAGTAGTCACATAATAATATGGCTTTACGGGAAGGAATATCTCTCATCCCCTCTACCGGCAGTTTATACTTTCGGATAAATTGAGTTAGTTGTACCGGCAATTTATACTTCTGAACAATTTTAATCATTCCCGAATACAATCGGGTTATTCCGGAATAAAAAATAACCCAGTCAGGATAGACGTCGGGAAATGTCTTTTTAAGGACATCCGCGTAATTATCATGGCTGTCGTAATCAGGATAGCCTTCGCCATAGCTTTTGGCATCAAATACCTTACGAAATCCGTCCCGCCAAGATTCATGACATTTAGCGAGATAGTTCTCGTAATTCTCTCCAATCATCAGTATATTCATAGATTTCAGATTTTTAGATTTTTACTCTGTCAATTATCTGTCCTGCGAAAAATTCCTTACATTCGTTGAATATCACCGACTTGAACAGGTGTAACAGAAGCAGGTATAGAGTGGCAGAGATGAGGATTTTTGCGAGTAGCAGCAAATAAAGATTTTCTATGTGGCGGGTCAACAGCCATGCCACAGAAAAGCAGAAAAGCGTAATAGTCAGATACGGCGCGATGTCTTTGACGACGTCCCGCAAACGCAGGCCTATCAGCCTGTAAACGTGGTGATGCCACACAAGCAGGCCAACGAAATAGAGGGCAATGAAGACAGCGAGCATTGTAAGGAGTTCGTAACGGCGCAGCAGCCATACTGCCAGCAGTTGCAGCAGTCCTATTGTAATCACTGTGTACATGAAGATGTCTGATTTTCCGCGTGTAAAGACGAGACTGGAATACATTGTCCACAGAAAAGAGAAGGCGAACCAGACGCAGAACAGCTGCATAATCGGTACCGTGGGCAACCATTTGTCGCCTACGGTAACAATTGTAAATTCGCGGGCCACGAAAGCTAATCCGAGCATCAGCGGGAACGAAATGAAGGCATTGAAGCGGATGAGTTTCCGCAGTATTCCGGTCTGGCGCTGCAGGCTGTCGTTGGCATGTGCCAGCGCCGGTTGAACCACGCGACCAATCAGCCCTCCGAGGAACATACTGCCAAGCTGTCCCCATTTGCGGCCCTGAGTATATTGGCCAACCTGATTGAACGTATAAAAACGCCCCAGTATAATGGAGAAAATATTATCGACAGCCTGCATAAACATGTTTGTTATCAGCAGTTTTGAGCCAAACGGGAACATGGCTTTGAGCGGGGCAAAGTCAAAGTCCAGCGTAGGACGCCAGTGCGCCATGCTGAAGCGCAACACTGTAACAAGCAGGAACTGTGTAATTGTTTGCGCCACAATAGCCCAATATCCATAGCCCATCCAGGCCATGAGCAATCCGACGGAGAGCGAGCCGGTTCCGGCAACGACGTCAATAATTGCCGTCTGTTTGGTTTTCAGCTGCTTAAACAGTATCGTATAGGGGATGATGCTTAGCCCGTTAAGGATGAAAATAATGAACAGCGTCCGCGATACGGCCACAAGTTCCGGTTTGTTAAAATACAGGGCAATCAGCGGAGCGCAGGCGAATGCAATGACATAGAGCGTTACGCTGACAAGGGTGGAGAACCAGAACACCGCGTTGTAGTCTTTATGGTCCGGGGTGGCTTTATTGACCAATGCCGAAGAGAAGCCGCTCTCGGTCAGTGCGTTGGCGATTCCGGTGAACACTGCCAATACGCCTACCATTCCGTAGTCGGTATCGTTCAGGATACGTGCCATATACATACCGAATACGAATGTGAGCAACTGTCGCAGACTGCTGCTGAAGCCGCCCCAAAATATTCCCCGTGCTGTTTTCTGTTTTAGAGAAGATGTGGACATTTCAAGATTTCAGATTCTCTCTGTACCATTTCAATGCTTGTTGCAGACCTGTTTTGAAGTCAAACAGGGGCTTATAGCCGAGCAGTTGTTTGGCTTTTTCGATGGAGGCGAGGGAATGGGGGATGTCGCCCAGCCGGTCGGGACCATGAGCGAACTGTATTTTCAGGATTTCGGGGTCATGGCGTCCCATAAATTCTTTGAGATATTGGGCGAGCTGGTTGAGAGTAGTGCGTTCACCGCCGGCCACGTTAAACACCTGGTTTACTGCAGTAGCGTTGTCGGTCAGTGCGGCGAGGATGTTTGCCTGCACCACATTTTCGACGTATGTGAAGTCGCGTGAATTGTCGCCGGAGCCGTTGATGACGGGCGTCTGACGGGCGGTCAGCTGCATGACGAACTTCGGAATAACGGCGGCGTATGCCCCCTGCGGGTCCTGACGCGGGCCGAACACGTTGAAGTAGCGCAGTCCGACGGCCTCAAGGCTGTATGTACGTGCAAATACATCGGCATACAGCTCGTTGACGTATTTGGTAACGGCATAAGGGGACAGCGGGCGCCCGATATGTTCTTCCGTTTTGGGCAGCTCGCGGCTGTCGCCATAGGTTGAAGAGCTGGCGGCATAGACAAACCGCTTCACGCGGGCGTCGCGGGCTGCTATCAGCATATTGAGGAAGCCGGTAATATTGACCTCGTTAGTAGTTGCGGGGTCATTGACCGAGCGCGGCACCGAGCCCAGCGCGGCCTGGTGCAGTACAAAGTCCATCCCCTCAACAGCGCGACGGCAGGCGTCCGGGGTGCGGATGTCGCCCTCGTGCAGCTCAAACGCCGGATTTGGCAGGAACGGTGCAATATTACGGCGGTGGCCGGTCATGAAATTATCAAGTATGCGCACCTTTGCGGCCCCAAACTGTAGCAGATATTCCACTATATTGGAACCTATGAATCCGGCGCCCCCTGTTACTAAAAAACGAAGAGCGGACAGCGGCTTTGTATGATATTGATTTTTAAACATGTTCCTGATTTTCAGGCATTTATAAAGTAATAAATGATTGAGCCGAACACGGCTCCGCCCTCTCACACACATAAGGAATGAGACGGCATTATAAATTAACTGTCGGCAAAGGTAATTCATTTTTGACTATGCCGACAACTGTTATCCGGCATTTTTTGCACAACAAACGGTTAATTCAATATGACTACCAGTATAAATAGCTGTAATTCAATAATTTAAGAAAATAAAACCGCTATTGTCCGGTGCAATTAAGACTTGTTGTGGCTGCTCTTTTTTAACAAAATGTTAACTTTTGGACTGTATAAGTAGCATTGAATCAAAAAACTGCCTAATTTTGTATTCAGGAAAATAAATGATGGGACATTCTTTCAGACAGAAATTATTAATCGCGGCCTGTAGCTGGCTTGTGCTGTCGGCAAGTGGACAGACGAAGCCCGAATTTGTGCAGTACATGCATGACCGGTGGGTCGATTCGTTGCTTCAGCGGATGACATTGGAGCAGAAAATCGGACAATTGTTCATTGTTCAGGCATACAGTCGCGAGGCGGCACCGACGGCGGCATTGCTTGAGGAAGTGCGCAGTCGGCATGTTGGCGGGGTGCTGTTTATGCAGGGGGAAGTTGAGAATCAGAAGAAGATTATCCGCGCACTGCAAAAAGCGAGCCATATTCCGTTGCTTATTGCCATGGATGCGGAAAACGGGCTTGCCTTTCGGCTAAAAAACACCGTTGCGTATCCATGGCAGATGACGCTGGGCGCCCTCGCTGACGATTCACTCATCTTTCGGATGGGGCGGGAAATCGGACGACAGTTGCGGTGTGCAGGCGTACAGGCGAACTTCGCACCGGTGGCTGACGTCAACAATAATCCGCGCAATCCGGTGATTAATTATCGCAGTTTTGGTTCCTCACCCGACAACGTCTATCGCAAAGCGATGGCCTACGCACGCGGGCTGCAACAGGCGGGCGTTCTGGCTGTGGCCAAGCACTTTCCCGGACACGGGGATACGCAGACCGATTCGCACCTGAGTCTGCCGCTTATCAGTAAGGACACTGCACAATTGCGGCGCACCGAATTAGTACCGTTCCGACGGATGATTGCCGACGGGGTGTCGGGCATGATGACGGCGCACTTGGAAGTGCCCGCTTTCGAGCCGACCGTTGGACTGCCCTCGTCGCTCTCGCCCGCCATCGTTGAGAACCTGCTGCATAAAGAGTTCGGCTTTGAAGGCCTGACAGTTACCGACGCGATGAACATGAAAGGGGTCAGCGGCAAATTCGGCGCCGGCGAGGCGGCAGTACGGGCGCTGATTGCCGGAAATGACATGCTGGAAGTAACCCCGGACTTGCCCAATGCTATTCAGGCGGTGAAAGACGCCCTGCAAAAAGGACGCCTCACGCAGGATGCTATCGACCTGAAATGTCGCCGCATATTGGCGGTCAAGCGCTGGACAGGGCTGCACACCAACCCGTCGGGCCTCGATACGGTGGCTCACACGCCACAGGAGGCCGCCGGATATGACCTCACCCGCCGACAGCTGTATGAGCAGGCATTGACGCTACTGCGCAATCGCGGCAACCTGCTGCCTCTCCAGCGCCTCGACACGCTGAAAGCGGCTGTGGTGGCCATCGGCAGCGCCCGTCAGACCACATTTCAGCAGAGCGCAGCCCGCTATATGCCTGCCGAAGCCACATTCCGCCTCCCTGAAAACGCCTCTAATCAGGACGTTGAACGGCTCGCGAAACTGCTGGCGCCATATAACCTGCTCATTTGCGGCGTCCATGGCCTCACCCAGTCGCCCGCCGGAAACTATGGCGTTGACGCCTCAATATCGTACTTTTTACGGCAAGTAAAAGACAAGCATATAGCAGTCTGCATATTCGGCAATCCGTATTCCATGAAATACATGGCCGGGGTGGAAAATGTTGACGCCCTGATTGCCGCCTATCAGGAAAACGAGCCCACGCAGACGTCCGCAGCAGGCGCAATATTCGGGGCAAACAGCCTGACAGGACGACTGCCAGTTCACGTCAGCGACACGTTCCGCCTCAACGACGGCATAGATTTAAAAAAAAACGGGCGACTGAAATATACCATCCCTGAGGAAGCCGGAATTTCCGCGCCGCTGTTTGAAAATCGCATTGACAGCATCGCCATGGCGGGCATCCGGCAACGGGCATACCCCGGCTGTCAGGTGGTTGTGGCGCGGCACGGGATGGTTATTTTGAACAAATGTTACGGCTATCAAACCTACGACAACAAAACACCCGTTACCGAACATACGCTCTATGATTTGGCGTCAGTAACGAAAATTATTGGCCCCTTACCGGCGCTGATGAAATTATATGGCGAGAAAAAAATTAATCTTGACGTTTCTTTTTCGTTCTATTGGCCGGATTTCCGCGGCACCGACAAGGAATGGATGAGCTTCCGCAAGATGCTGGCACATCAGGCGCGGTTCCCGTCAGGCATCATCTTCTGGAGCCGCACGTTCCTCAATGTTGATACGCTGTTTCAGAAACAGCCGTCACCACAGTTCAGCATTTGTGTGGGGCCGTCGCTCTATTTGAACAGGAATTATATTCCGAGTATTTTAGACCAGATACGCGACTGCAAACTGCTGCCCCGGACGCGGTATGTATATTCCGACCTGCCCTCAATTCTGTATCCGCGGGTTATCGCCAAGCTCACAAAGGCAGATTATGAGGAATATATTGAGAGCAATTTCTTCCGACCTCTTGGGGCGCAGTTGATGTATAATCCTTATCGGAAATATGCCATGAGCATGATAGCGCCTACCGAAAACGATGCGGCTTTCCGTGGGGGACTGGTACACGGCTATGTACATGACGAGGCGGCGGCCATGCAGGGGGGCGTATCAGGCAATGCGGGGCTGTTTGCCACGGCCACCGACTTAGCCAAGATGGTACAGATGTACCTGCAAGGCGGGGAATATGCCGGTGTGCGCTACCTCGATGCGACAGTTGTGGAAGAATTTACGCGGGTACAGTACCCCGAAAACAATAACCGCCGCGGACTCGGATTCGACAAGCCAAACATCAACAACTACCTCTACCGCGACGCCAACACTTACCCTTCCCCCGGCGCCGGGCCCGACAGCTGGGGTCATCTCGGATTCACCGGCACCTTTGTGTGGGCAGACCCCGCCCCCGATAAAGATTTCCTGATAATATTCCTCTCCAACCGCATCTATCCTTCCCGCAATAACAACCGCCTCAGCAGCCTCGGCATCCGCGCCAAACTGCTACAGGCAGTGTATGACGCCTGCAATCAATGAAAATCTTAAATAATCTTAACTTGAGCGACGTTAGGGTTCAATTGCCTGCGTCAAAGTGAACAGTAACCTCGACCCCGTCGGGCGAGTTCTCGAACTTCAGCAGGCAGGTTTTGGAGGCATCGTCCCAAGAGAAGTCGCTGTTTGAGCCGTTGACGGTTACTTTCAGCGGCTTGCGGGGCAGCAGTATGCGCGAAACGTTGGTGGTATTTTCAGGGCTTTTGGCGGTGAAAGAGTAGGAAGCGGCTGTCTTGCG
>JAISSS010000050.1 GCA_031272965.1 Bacteroidales bacterium
TTTCAAATGCAGCATTAGCAATGCTGTTGGCAATAGGTATGTCAGCATGTTCGACAGCGCCGGAGAAATCGGACGCGCCGGAGCCATATAAACCTCTTAGCGGCTCTTTTTCGGGCGCAAAAGTTCCTCTCTCGCCCGACCCGTTAGTGGCTTACAGGTGGGCAAACCCGCTGGCTTCCGACAGCCTTGAGATATACACGCTTGAACCTGAAAACGTTGTAGCCGACAGTCCGGATAGCGTAAAGATATACAGCCGGTCGCGTATGCGCGTCAAAGGCAAGTGCAATCTGAGGTTCGACTTCGGGCGTGTCAGCGCAGCGTGGTTCGAGTTCGACGCCGACACTGTTTGCGGTGAAATCGAGATGAGTATCAGCGAGTACAACGAACCGGCAGTCTTTAATGCCGGCTCGCAACATCCGGTGAAAACGGCAAAACCGACAAAATACGGACGAACCTACCGTCTTGAACTCAATAAAGAGCTGTACGAGGGCGTCCGTTTCGCATGGATTCATGTCAAGTCGCTCTCTAAACCCACAGAAATCAGAAACGTGCGGTTAGTGTGTCAGATAAAACCGACCAATTACAAGGGCAGTTTTGAATGTAGCGACGAGACGCTAACAAGGATATGGTACACAGGAGCTTACGACGTCAAGCTGAACCTGTTGCACGATTATTTCGGCGCAATATTGATGGAACGCAGCGACCGGCACTCATGGACGGGCGACGCGCATCCATCGCAAGCAGCTGCCTTAGTAGCTTTCGGCAACTACGAATTTATCAAAGCGAACCTGCGCTATACATCTACGCAATTCAACGGCATACTGTCGTACAGTCTTTATTGGGCGCTCAGCCTGTTAGACTATTACCGCTACACGGGCGACAAGACGTTTCTCAAAGAGATGTCCGAAATTCTTGACAACAAGTTAGATGTGGCTCTCGGACATTTTCATGACGTCCCCAACAACGGTTTTTACGGTTGGGACGAAAGATTGGGAGCCGGTTTTGAGAACCCCAACTGTCAGGAAGTTAAGAACGCATACCGGATGCTGTGTCTGCGGGCATGGCAGGAAGCGGCAGAGATTTACGAGGATGCGAGTTACAGAGAAAAGGCGTTAAAATATCGCTCATTCGTCAACCACATACTATCCGGTAACAGTTTTTTATTTGAAACATATAGCATACATGCCGCTGCCGATGCTGTGAATGCCGGAGTATTGCCGCGCGAGAAGGAGGCTGCTGTTTGGCAGACGGCTTTTGCAGACCGTCAGAACAGGCTCTCGTACTCGCCGTTCAATCAGTTTTTTATTATACAGGCAATGGCGCGTCTCAACCGCTACGACGAGGCGTTAACGACTATCGACGACTGCTGGGGCGGTCAGCTTCGCTATGGCGGCACAACGTTCTTCGAGGTCTTTCGTCCCTCGTGGAACGACATCTCGCAGCCTAACGACGCGCCGGTAAACAATCAGTGCGGCTACACAAGTCTGACCCATCCGTGGAGCGCGGGCGTTACGAAATGGCTCAGCGAAGAGATACTTGGCGTCAAACCCTGGCTTCCGGGCTTCAAGTCGTTCAATGTCAAGCCGCATCTGTCGGCAAAAGTAAAATGGGTCAAAGGCTCCACGCCTACCCCATACGGCGCAGTAAAAGTAGCTTTTAACATTGAGACCGGCATAGGCGAACTCACTGTTCCGCAACGCACAACTGCCACCTTCGCAGTCCCAAAATCCGGCAGAAGCCTTAAAGAAGTTTCTTTCAACGATTCTATCTATACTCCAAAGAATGAAGACGATGATTTCGCTTATTTTCAGGAAATTAAGGAAGGCGAATATAAAATCAAAGCGAACTATTCAGGCGCATTGAAAGAGCCGGTATCAGAGCCGTTTACATATCAATTAGCGCAACCGGTATCGGAAGATACGGTTACTCAAGGCAACTGGAAAGGGAAGTACGGCGTAAAAGGCTATTTGTTATGCAATTACGACAGTCTTAACCATCGTATCAGCCTGCCTTCATTTATTAATGATGTAGCTTTTTCAAAGAACGCCAATATTCATTTGACGGGGGACGATGCCCCAACCGACCGCCGTGCGCTCGTATCGCCCGATGATGACAGTAAACGAAGTCTTGGCGCAATTACAACGCGCGACCCTATCGCGTGCTTACAGACAATGACGATAGACATCCCGTTCAACGCGCCGCAACTATGCCGACTGTCGCTGTATTTTGCCGATTGGGAACGCGACGGGCGTCGCACGGCAATCGAGGTCTTCGACCTTGACGACCGCACTCTGTTAATGCCGCTAATAATGGTACGAAACTACGGGAACGGCAAATACATATCGTTCAACATAGACCGTTCCGTCCGCATCCGCATAAATCAGGTGCGAGGCAAAAACGCATCCCTGAGCGCTCTGTTTATCGACTGAAAAAATGAATAGAATTAATATTTTTATAAAGGTGTGTAATTTTATATTATCAGTATGTTGTATTATCCTGCTTACAGGGTACTCAACCGGAATAAATTCTGCTAAGATTAGCCAACAATGCTGCTGAACGACAATTGGCGCTTGTGGCACGACGAGCAGGCGCTATTCACGGCGTGTTCTGGTTCTGGCGCGATGTGGATATACCCGCCTCCTGGCAAGGCAAAACAGTGCGGCTGCGCCTGCGCCTTGAGAGTTATCGACTTCGCGCCGAAGTGTTTGTCAATGAGCAACTTGTGGGCTACGATATAGTTGGCGACATCCCTTATTCCTGCGACATTACGAAAGCGCTTAAAGCGGGCGTTACAAACCGCATTGCAGTCCGTATCACCAATCCGGGCGGCAATAAACGCGGCTGGGAAGACTATCCGGCGGTGAAATGGGGCGCAGACGCCTGCCTGCCTCGCGCGATTTCGGCAGTATTAACGGCAATGTGGAACTCATCGCTACCGATGCGACTTTTATCGACGACGTGTTTGTTAAAAACCTCAATACCACTGACTATCGCACCGTTGAAGTGCAGACAAGCCTCAACAAGCCTTTTTCCGGCAATGCTAAAGTGCGCTACGAACTGCTGGCACAGAAAGGGAATAAAGTATTATTCTCTGAAAATGAAACTGTTACAACGACAGACAAGATTGTTAAGCGTTTGGACTACCCGCAAGCAAGTTATGGTCGGTAGAAACGCCGGAATTGTACCGCCTGCGTATTACAATCGAAGGCGACGGCTTCAAAGACGCTCTGACAGAAGCACAAGCTACGGTCAGCGACTTTGCAAACGGAGCGGCAACGGCAACACCGACATCATCGCCGTAGCAGGCGACATTCCGCCGGCCACTCTCGACGAGATGCTGTCAAAAGTGCAGTCCGGCGCACGCCTGCTGTTACGTTTCGACAGCATTATGGCAGTGCGCCTCTTTGAAAAAGGGCTGCTGTCTGAGAAAGTTACCGTTTGGGGCGCCCCGCAGTCGGAGGGCTGGATTGGGAACGGCTTCGGCTATATTTACTACTTCGTGGGCGCAACGCTCCCCCTGTATCGCAACAACGTAACTATCAACGGTTGGGAAGTCCCAAACAAAGCCGCCAATGCTTTTGTGCCGTTCGCAAGTAACTATAAAACAAGTGTTTATGGCGTTTACATAGCCCGTCCCGACGTCATCCGTACCATTCTCGGCACAATAGACTACGGCAAAGACAAAATCATCCTTCAGGCAGCCTACCCCGTTGACGCCGCCCATCCTTTCAACGATTTGCTGTTTTATAACTTATTGACAAAGAAAATATTATGAACTGCTGTTCTATTTTTTACATGCTACCTGATTTTCAGTCGGTAATTATGGCGGCGCGTTTAAATTCTTTGGTACGGTCAAAGAGGTAGCGGTATGTCAGGTGGGTATTGCCATACCATCCGCCGGCGCGTTTAACGATAGCCATCATCTTGGGATTGAAGTCGCCGACCCAGCTGAGGTCTATTTCTTTGTACCATGTTTTTTTCAGCATCACTTGTCGCAATTGGTAGAATATTGCTGATTCGATGCCGTTTTTCTGGTATTTAGGGATTACGCCCATTGCGATTATACGGCTGCGGGTAACGGCTTTGCGCTTTTTGAGCCACATAATTTTGAGCAGGCCCCACAAATTAAGCCTGCCGGACGGGATATGCCTGAACAGCTGGTTGAGGTCGGGTGTCATAAAGAGGAAAGCCACCGGTTCGTCGTCGCGATAAACGAACCAGATAAAATCTTCTTCCAGGAACAGCTTTGATTCTTTCAGCATGGCGCCTATTTCGGCGGGGTCAACCTGCTTGTGGTTCTCGTGTTTACCCCATGCCTGCTCGTAGATGTGAAGAAAGTCGTTGATATATTTGTCCATTCTGGCGAAGCGGAAATGCTCGAAGCGGTAGCTCGGATTTTTATAGACCCTTTCAGCTACTTTCCAGAACGTGGACGGCAGGTTAGGGTCAGCAATGTCCAGATAGTAGCTGTATTGGGTATAATAGACCTGAAAGCCATAGTCTTCAAAGAACTTCTGATAATATGGCGGATTGTAGGGCATTCCGAATCCCTGCGGCATGAAGCCGTCCGTGAGCAGCCCCCAATTGAAGAAGTTCTCGCCGGTATTGATGGGGCCGTCAGCGGCTTCGGCGCCGTGTTCCTTCAGCCATTGAACAGCCGTGTCGAACAGCATGAAAGCCGCGTCCTGACTGTCGATGCACTCGAAGAACCCCATTCCGCCGGTGGGCTGTTCAAAGGTCTGTACATACGAGGGAATCATGAACGCAGCGACCCGACCGATGACCGCGCCATTGTCGTCCCGCAGCAGCCAGCGGCACACATCGCCGCTCTTGGGATGAAACACCTCTTCGGCCATCATCCGTAACTGCGGAATCCAGTTCTTGTCGCCCCTGTATAAGGTGAATGGCAACTGATGAAATTCGTCTATTGTTCGCTTATCGTTTACCTCTATTATTTGCATATTTATACTGTCTTAATATTCATTTGCGGATGCAAAGATAACGATTTTTTATCACAACAAGCCAAATTTCATTTGAACTTGAGCATCAAGCGCCCGTCAAGGTCATCCGTTTTTTCTAAACCCGGATTTTTTTGGACAGAATCTTGGAATCTCGTGAATACTGGCAGAATCCCGGTTCAGACGGACACTATTTAGAGTTGTAATCTGCAATCGCTCTGCTCAGGCTTTCTGTAACTGTCCGGATATATTCGGCCTTGTCTGAAACAAGACAGTCCACATCGCGTGAATTGACAGTGAGCCTTACAGAATACTTCTTATCCATTATTTGTACAATAATGGCAATCGGAAACAGAATGGTAAGCCATTTTATCCAGCCATTGGAAATATAAGCGAGGATATCCTCCAGCCATTCCGGAGAAATATTGAGAATCCATTCAGGGAATCCGGCAAAGCAATAGAAAATAAGCACGAGGATAGCAGCAGACCACCAGATGTCGGACGCCTTAAAATTCGTTTTCAGCTCTGCAACAGCTACGGAATCTATTCTGTTTAATGAATATGTTGTGCCGTTAACCGTACAGGTTGAGGCAGTGATGGTTACGTTACTGTCGCTGTAATACGTCTTGTTGGACGGTTGTCGCGTCTGTCCGGCCGGTATTGGCGGTGGCGGTGGCGAACTGCCGGGAATCGGCGGCGCCTTAATGTGTCCGCTTTCCGGAACAGGCGGCGGGGCGGCCCGAAATAGCGGGGCAAGTTCGGGCGTATCGCCTGCCTTCTGCCAGTTTTCCCTGCTTTTATGCCACACGAGGGTTTCTTCACTTATGCCCAGACCGCGCAGGTCGTCAATGCTGAACGGGCCTTGTCGCTGCCCGTCAACTGCAATATGATATTCTTTTGCCATAAAAGGGAATTTATTCATTATTACCGGTCTCGACGATAGCCACAATGTCGAGCATGACTATAACTTTGTGGACAGTATGGGGGTTCCTGATACACAGCCAGTATTTTTCGGAAGCCGGATTTCTTACCGTAACCACACCTTCCGCAAAATTCTCCCGCGAATGTTCCTTGATGTAAGAGGGAAGAGGATATTCTCCTTTCCCGAACTTGTCGGCAATTTCCTGACTGTCAACTAAAAAAACGTCGCAATAGTTTGTTCCTTTGGGGATAGTGATATTTGGCGTAAGTGTTGCTACCCCCTTAAAACTGGCTTCCAGATTGAGCTTGACAGGGTCTTCTTCCGAAGAAGCGCGTATGGCATAGTGCCATGCTTTGGTGTTCTTAGGCAGGGAAAACTCATGTACAGTTTGCCGTTTACCACTGCCCAACATCGCTTTATTCCGGCTGTTGAGGACGAATTTCTGGTCCTTGCTGACAGATTTAACTTTCATTTCGGGAGTTTGGGGCTGCTGCCGATTCTTAGCTGCGGACACCGATGCAAACGGGATTCGGCCGCGATTTATGGACGATTTTTGCGGTGTACTGCCGCATCCTGCAAGCATCGCCAAAGTGAGAAGGATTAATGGAATTTTCATAGTAATGAACTTTTGTGTATTTAATTTTCCTGACTAAGTATGAGTATCATGATTAAATTGAATACTATCCCTGCAATGCACCAACCCATTGCTTTGCCGGATGATTTTGCGGCTCCCTCAAGGTCGGAAGAATACCAGCGGCGATTTACCCGTCCGGCATGTACCAGCGCGATTATTCCGCATAATGGGGATATTACCAGAGTGATAATGGCCCACACAATATAATTATTAGGCTTTTTCATGTACTGCCCGTTGTAATTGGCAGGCTGTGGCGAGGTTTGGTAACTTACGGTAACTTGCGGCGCCTTAATGTGTCCGCTTCCCGGAACAGGCGGCGGGGCGGCCCGAAACAGCGGGGCAAGTTCGGGCGTATCGCCTGCCTTCTGCCAGTTTTCCCAGCCTTTATGCCACACGAGGGTTTCTTCACTTATGCCCAGACCGCGCAGGTCGTCAATGCTGAACGGGCCTTGCCGCTGCCCGTCAACTGCAATATGATATTCTTTTGCCATAAAAGGGAATTTATTTTAATGAGCTTTTGTGTATTACATCAATTATTATGATATTGTTTATACTCTTCCCATCCGTTGTCCAAGTATTTCCTGTCGGGTACAAATTCGCCGTCGCCTATGTCGAGTGTGCCGATTGCGAGCGGGATTCTGTGGTCGCCCCATGCTGCGATTTTTGCCGCATCGGTTTTGTAGCTGGCCCATTCGCCAAGAAACTGGTTATATGTATCGAAGGAGCTTGGGCCAAGGTTATCAATAAAAAATTTCCCTTCCGTATCGATACACCAGTTTGTTTTCAGGTATCCGTGAAAGATGCCGGAGCCGGACTGTTTTTGGTCTTCGTTCAGCACAAAATTGGCGATAACGAATCCCCGTTTTTCGACATCGGAATACATGTCGTCAACGGAGGAATCTCTGACCCATTTATCCTCGAAAAAGGCGACGTTTTTGAAGGTACCGGTGAAGTTACAGACGTTGGCTTTCACTTGCGAGAAGCCGGTTATGTCGTATTCTTCTGCTGATTTTTTCACGACCTTGCTGAATGTTATGTACATTCGCTGGTAGTTATTGCCGATGTAGCCCATCGTAAATTCTGTTTTCCAAAATTTAGACAGGTCATGTTCTGCGAAGTTGTCGGAAGAAACGCGGCGGGCATTTCCGATGGCTTCTTTCTTCCATTTTTCTATTTTCGCGGCGTTGGCAGAGGAGAATGTTTCTCCTTTGGCTGCGGCGGGTTGATGTGTGGAAGAATTTCCGTCGGCAGTTTTATTTTGCTTGACTGCGGCGGTAGTTTCTTTGGTGGCGACGTTTGACGGTGTTGCGCTGTCAGTCTGTCGCATGAGCAGTAGTACTGCTATCGCGACAGCAATAACGGCTGCCGCGACAGCAATGACGGCGATTTTGCCGCTGTTGGAGCGTTTTGTGGGTGGTTCTGCCGATTTCGGCACAGTTGTAACAGGCGGTGTTGGCGGTGTTGGCGGTGTTGGCGGTGCGGCCCGAAACAGCGGGGCAAGTTCGGGCGTATCACCCGCCTTTTGCCATTCTTCCCAACCCTCCTGCCATACGAGGGTTTCCTTACTCACGTTCAGACCACGCAGGTCGTCAATACTGAACGGGCCTTGCTGTTGCCCGTCAACTGCAATGAAAAAAGTCTTGTTCATAATCATATATGTAAAAAAAATGTTTCAAAATAGTTAATTTCCTGGGCGGACAGCTCGGATTCGGGTATTAAAAAAGCGCGGGTTAAACTCTGATTATTTGCTATATGAGGTTCTGGACGACCCTGTAACCAAACAAACGAGCAAAGCCCACGCCGAAGCGTGAGCGTCATCGCTTTGCCCCTGGTTACACTATGAAACTGTCCAGATTCCATATAAGCAAGACATAAGCTATAAACGCTTTAAAAATATCTGAAAATGAGCGCGTTACCGCCTCATTCAATTATTTTTGCCGCAATTGGCGCTCCTGCTGAGCGCCAATTGTTGGCACAAAGATAGAAATTTTTTTGATACGGTGTACGGTTATGGCGAAAAAGTATGACATGTAGTTCCGGCAATTCAACAATCCTGTTTTCAATGCGTTGTAATTCTATGAATTCTTGTTTTTCATTTTACGTAAAAATTTGTTATCCAATTATTTAATTTTGCCGCAAAACGATGTGATAATCACAGGTTGCCAATAACACTACGCTTGCAGAACGAAACCCGCAATCATTTTCAACTTTAATTAACTTTTTGTTGGCGGGATAGAAAATTTCATTTATTTTTGCATCACAAATGTTAGATTTCATTTATTTGGATACGATATGAGACAAGTTATCGGTATAGGGGAGACGATTTTAGACGTCATTTTTCGGGACAGTCGGCCATACGCGGCGGTTCCGGGTGGTTCCACGTTCAATTGCATGGTATCGCTCAGCAGGCTGGGGATTCCTGTGCGGTTTATCAGCGAAGTGGGTAAGGATAAGGTAGGGCGGCTCGTCCTCGATTTCATGCAGGCGAATGGCATGGACACGCAGTATATTGCGCAGTATGACGAGGGCAAAAGTGCGATATCTTTGGCCTTCCTGAATCAGACCTGCGATGCCGAATATATGTTCTTTACCGAATATCCGGAGAAGCGGTTAGACGTTATCTTTCCGAAGATTAATGCGGACGACATCGTCGTGTTCGGCTCGTTCTACGCGCTTGACCCCGAGCTGCGTTACGCCGTCACGCAGCTGTTGGAATACGCTCATGGGCGCAAGGCTATCATATATTACGATATTAATTTTCGCAAGTCGCACGCTCATAAGGCCTTGCATGCACGTCCGACAGTGATGGACAACCTCGAATTTGCCGACCTTGTACGCGGCTCTGACGAAGATTTCCTGTATTTGTATGGCAAAACCGACATGAAAGCTGTCTATCGCGACGAGGTAGAATATTATTGCAGGAAACTGCTCACCACGCATGGCGCCGACGGGGTGAACCTGTTTACCGAAAAATCGCAGACGCATTTTGCCGTTGAGCCGGTTATTCCACTCAGCACCGTTGGCGCGGGCGACACTTTCAATGCGGGCGTGATTTACGGGCTGATACGGGAAAACATCGGGCGCGACGCGCTGCAAAATCTCGACAGGGATACATGGGGGAAAATTATCGGCTATGCCGCCGCTTTCGCCGCCCATGTCTGCCAAAGCTATGACAACTACCTCTCAGAAGAGTTTGCGGCAAGGTATAAACTCAATTGAGAGGCAGTAACAGTCTGCCTGTTGAAAGCAGACTGTAATAAATAATCATCGGTTAAATAAAATGCGGTATGCTTTTACAGCTCGCCGTTGAAGAATTTGTCGAGGATGACGGCATATTCCGAGTGGTTGTAATTGCCTTCCTCTACTGACACGTAGCCGCTATAGCCGATGTTGTCGAGCGCTTTGCGCACAGATTTCCAATCGATGCTGGCCTTGTCTATAGCCGTCCAGTCGCCGGGGCCGCCCCCCGATTTGTTTTTGGCTTCCGTAACGCTGTATCCCTTGATATGCAGCCGCACTATTTTGGAATTGAGGGCGGAGATGTAGTCTTCTGCGCGGAAGTATCGGGTGTGGTTTCCCATGTCGAAGTATGCGCCCACCCAGGGGGTGTCGAAGCGTCTGACGAAAGCGGCATAGAGGGCCGGGGTTATCCACAGGTTGTTCCACACGTTTTCGATGGCGATGCGGACGCCCCATTTTGCGGCAAGCGGAACCAGCGAATTTATGGCGGCGGTTGACATCTCTGTGGCCGCGTTCTGGGCGTTGATGTAGTCGGCATATTGGGCGTTATTACCTTTAACCACTTTCTTTACCGCGAGAGTTTTCGGGTCAAATTCGATATTAAAGTTCCACGGGTCGGGTATTGGTTTAACGTCGGTGCGGCAGGGGACGAGCAGTATTGTATCGGCGCCCATGGCGGAGGCGGTTTGAATAGCGGTGGCTGTTTCGTCAATTGATTTTTGGCGGACGGCGTCGTCGGGGCTGTTAAAAGAGGCCCAGCCACGCATGACGCTGTGGATGCGCAGGTTGTATTTTTCGGCGGTCAGGCGGAAGTTACGCGCCTGTGCCACCGGCACGTTCCATTTCATCACTTCGATACCGTCGTAGCCGATTTCTTCCGTTTCTTTGCAAATGGCGTCGGTCGGTTCATTTACTATTCGCGATTTATAGAGCTTGGTGGGCCGTGTCGGGTTGTTGGCCGCCGTTGGGGTCGGCTGTGATATGGCGTCAACTGCGGGGCTGACGGTCAGCATTGCCGACCCTGCTGCGGTGGCTTTCAGGAAGTCTCTGCGTGAGATGTTCATAGTTCGGTTACGAATTAAAGGGTTCCGGGAACAGGTGGTATTTCGGGGATGCCGGGTACGGGGCCGAAAGCGTATGTTTCGGGGCCCAGCTTCAGCGCGGAGGCGGTGATTTCGTCCCATGTTACATCTTTACCGGTGTATGCCGACTGCCGTGCCATGATGGTCATCAGGGTTGACTGTACATGTGCTTCGGCGTCATTCACGGGTTGGTTAGTGCGGATAGCCGTTACAAGGCGCACGTGTTCCATTTCGAAGGGGTCTTTTACCACCCACGACTTGTCGGTGTCGCCCTCTTTGGGATAGGGGTATTCCCACACAATGTTGCCGCTAAGGTCCCATATTTTGTTGAAGCAGTTAGTATATCCCTTAGTACCATAGACTAATATGGCGTGTTCGTTGGAGCATCCGTTAATCTGGCGGGCGGAGCAGTTGGAGCGTTTCTTGTCGGCATATTCATATTCTACGCAGAAGAAGTCGAACTGGTCTCCGTTGACGCGGCGGTGGCGGCCTCCATAGGCGTTTGCGCGGACGGGGTGCTGGCCGACGAACCAGGTCATCTGGTCGATTTCATGAATAAACTGTTCTACGATGTGGTCGCCTGACAGCCAGCAGAAGTTGACCCAGTTTCGCAGCATGTATTCCATGTCGGTCCATCCTTCTTCGCGTTTTTTGTGCCACAGCGCGCCGCCATTGCGGATGACATGGGCGGATACGAAGTCGCCGATAGCGCCGCCCTGCACTCTGCGCCATGTTTCTATGCAGTCTTTTTGGGAGCGGCGGATAGTTCCGCTGATGACGCAGAGACCTTTCTGTTCGGCGCGTTTGGCGGCCACCAATATTGCGCGGGCGCCTGTGGGGTCCACTGCACAGGGCTTCTCCATGAAGATGTGTTTGCCTGCGTCAACGGCGGCGGTGAAGTGTTCTGCACGGAACACCGGCGGCGTGCACAGCAATACCACATCGGCGTCGGTGGCGATGGCCTGCTTGTAGGCGTCGAATCCGAGGAAGCACTTGTCGTCAGGGATTTCATGTCCTTTCCCCTTGAGCATGCTCCGGCATGAGTTGAGTCTGTCGGGGAATACGTCAGCCAATGCCACCACGCTCAAGCCGTTGCCGGCATCGAGGAAGTTAACAATTGCGCCGCTGCCGCGGCCCCCGCAACCGATTAAGGCCGCTTTAAGAGGTTTCCCGTCCGGCGCCTTGTCCGGCCATTCAGGAAAGTCTATCGGTTTCCACTGCGGCTCCGTCGAGGAGCTGCAACCTGTTACCATGGCCGGGACCATCGCCCCCGCGACCATCCCTATCGCCGAATTTGCAAGAAAGTTCCTGCGACTTACATTTTTTACATTTTGAGATTCCATATTTTGAATTTTTATGTAAAGATAATCAATTTCCCGGATATGTCGAATTTGTTCCAAAAAAATCACATGTTCATTTTAGCGGGATGTGTTTAAGCATTGCCAATAAGAACTCCCAAAAGCGGGCTACAGTAGCAATATTGACCTTTTCATCGGGCGAATGAGGATGCCGGATTGTAGGGCCGAATGACAGCATGTCCATGTCGGGGTATTTTCCGCTGATAATTCCACATTCCAAACCTGCATGAATGGCTTTTATTTCCGGCTGTTTTTTGAACATATTTTCATAAACGGTTTCCGCGATTTTCAGGATTTCCGAATTGGCATCGGGCTTCCATCCGGGATAGTCGCCTGAAAGCTGTACGGTTTTTGCCTTCGCGAGCACTGCCAGCCGGATAATATCTCCTTCGAGGGCGTTTCGTTTGGCGTCGTCCATGCTGCGAATCAGGAAGCACATTTCGGCACGGCCTCTGAACGTTCCCGGCTCAGGGGTTAACTTGCATACTGCCAGATTTGATGACGTCTCCACCAACCCCGGTACTGTGCGGCTCATCTGCATGACGCCGTGAGGGAAGACCTGTGCGGCGGCGGCGATTTTCATCACCTGCCCGTTTTTCACCACAGCTATGGGCATGGCGGTCTGCTCAAGGGTTATCGTAATGTCGGGGTCGGTGTCGGCAAACTCTTCCTTAATCACGGCCAGTTCCTTGCTGATGATATGTTCGACAGCGGGGCGGACGTTTTCGGGCATTACGAATATGCCGGAGGCTTCGCGGGGTATGGCGTTTCGCTTGTCGCCGCCGCTCATTTGTGCCAAGCGGACGCAATCCTGCAACATGATTTTTTCATAGACCCTCCAAAACAGACGTATGGCATTTGCGCGGCCGAGATTAATGTCTATTCCCGAATGGCCGCCGCGCAGCCCGCTGACCGCCAGGCGGAAAGCGGCACAGCCGTCGGGGAGTTCATGCAGACGGTACGGTAGTTGCACGGCAATGTCTTCACCGCCTGCGCAGCCGATATACAACTCTCCCTCGTCTTCGGAATCCAGATTAAGCAGGATGTGCCCCTTCAGCAGGTCCGGGGCGAGGCCACGGGCGCCGTCTAATCCGGTTTCTTCGGTGGCGGTAAAGAGGGCTTCCAGGGGGCCATGCTCTATGTCTGTGGCTGCCAGTATTGCCAGCGCGGCGGCAGCGCCAATGCCGTTGTCGGCGCCCAGCGAAGTGCCATCGGCCGTAACCCATTCCCCGTCAACGCAGGCATCAATCGGGTCATGCAGGAAGTCATGCGGCTTGTCGCTGTTTTTTTGAGGCACCATATCCAGATGGCTTTGCAGAATCACGCCTTTGCGGTTATCCATGCCTGCGGTTGCCGCTTTGCGGATGAGCACGTTGCCGACCGCATCCATCGAGCTGTCGAGGCCGAGCCGTTTGCCGAAGTCGAGTACATATTGCCGCACCGCATCTTCGTGTCCCGACGGACGCGGGATGCGCGTGAGGTCGTAGAAATATGCCCATAATGCCTCCGGAGAAAGAGAACGTATATCCTGTTTCATTATATAATTATCTGAATATCAATTATTTATTCTGAAAAATCTGTTTTATGCTGCCCGTTTCCGGATGGAACAGCACACCGTGGGCAGCGTCGAGTAACTCGTCGGGCAGCGCAACGACCGTTCCGAATTGGGCGATTTCAGAGCGGGCGGCGGCCATCAGGGTGACCCCGTTAAGCACCCGTATCTCGGCCACGCCGGGGATGCGGTAGAAGACGCCGGAATTATTGGTCTGTACGTCCGACATTTTCGCCTGCGCAGCCGCCAGATTCTCTATTTTGGCCATTTCGATGTTAATCGGGCGCCCGCTCACGTCAGAGGCAGGCAGTATTCCCTTGGTCTCGTTGAAGCGGAAGGCTACGTATGTGGCCGGTTGACTGCCGGGCACCCAGTCGAAGGAATATTCATGCTGTTCGCGGACGGTCTTTCCGATAAACAGGCTGAGATATGCGGCTTCGAGCTTGCCGAGTTCGGCGGCTAAGGTCTCGTAGGCGCGTCCGTCGGGCAGCGTCTCGTCAGAGTAATTGGTCAGGGCGTCAAAGCGGCGTTGGCGCAGCTTGATAATGGCTTCGGCCGCATCCATCGCTTTCTGTTCTGCCGACTTCACCGTGAGGCGGGTTGAGGCGCCCGAATCGGGCCGGGCAACGAACGGATTATCCGACAGGTCGGGGAAGGGTATCTCCGGCAATGCCGCGGTGGAAGGAAAGTTCGACGTGGTAACGGGGGCAACAGGCATTGAACCTGCGGCGATACTGGCGGGAACGTTAACGCCGGCCAGCGTCCCCAGCGGAGTGAGCGCCACCATAACGCCCGTTCCTTTGGCCTTGCGCACCTGCTCAGGGTCCGGCTCACAGAACGTCTCAATGCGTACCGCATCAATCGTCCAGTTGTCGCGGTCTGCGGCCAGCGTGTTCTTAATTCCCAGCATCATATCGGCGTAGGGCTGATAAGGCCCCGCATAGAACTTCTCATGTGTGGCTTTCACATGAATACGGATACCCGTGCGCGGCAAACTGTAAACCACGCTCATGTTCGGATTCACCGCTGTCCCATCCTTGCGCTGGGCATAGCCACCGGTAACTGCTAATAATCCCGCAACGAATAAAAATGTCCGTTTCATATAGTCTCTTCTTTAAATATCATTTAATTACGCTCCAAAATTAGCGCTCTTTTTTTAATAATGTGCCGAATTTGTGCCGAAAAATTGTTAATATACCGATTTGGTAACATAGTATGTGAAAAAAATATATACTTTTGAGGTGTATTTTTATATCAGACAATAATTTATATCAGATAATAATTATTATAACAGACAACATGAAAAAAGCTGTTTTCTTAACATTGGTTGTCATTTCAGGGCTGCTTCTTGGGGGATGCTCCGACGACTTTGTAGGCGTTGAAAGCGTTTCGCTGGAAATCACGGGGGGCAATGGCAACGGGTTCACCCGCGAACTGCCCGTGGGCGGAGAAATCACACTGCGGGTGAAATTCATGCCCGCCAATGCCACTATCGACAAGTATAACTATAAATGGCACCTGACCACAAACTCGCCGGAACTGTATTCAAAATATGTTACGCAGGAAGTCTCAAAAAGCGCTGACGAACTGATACTTACCGGCGTCAGTCCGGGTAGCCTGTCCGTATGGTTTGAGTATGGCGAAACTGATGAAACGTCTCCGCTCTACGATACGGAGGCCAATCTGCGGTCGGAGACCGTCTCGCTGACAGTCGTGCCAAACTGAGCGCTTTTGCGGGAACTTACCGCCGATAGCCGGAGTTCCCGCTCTGTGCAGGTGATATCCGGCTACGGTCGTCAAAGGAATCGGTATCATCCGTTGTGTCTTTTGACGATTGCTGCACCGAGAACCGGAACTCGTCGCGTTTTTTCAGGAACACCTGATACTGTTCCGCCGACAGCTGTTTCTCCACTTTTGAATTGGAATCGGCTATCCGTTTCTGGATTTTCCCGTCAATTTCCGCGATTTTTTCCTGCCGTTTTGCTGTTTTCTCGGCGTCAGTTTTGTCGGCGCCTGATTCCTGCGCATCATATTCCTGTTTCACTAATTCGCGCTTCTGGTTGAACAGGCTGCGGATGTCCTTTTGTTCGGACGTCATAATATTGCTGACTTTTTTCTGCTGCTTGGCCGTCAACGCGGGGATTTCAGGGAAATTTTCCAGAACCACCGATTCGACTTTCGCGGGTTTGGAACTCTCGCTGCCGGACGTTGACACGGATTCTCTGCGCTCAACGCTGCCAAATCCGCCACTGCCTCTGCCACCAAACCCGCCGCCACCACCCTGCGGCATCTGCGCATATGCGTCTGCACACATCGCGACCACTAATAAAGCAATACTAAATTTTCTCATTTCGTAATTTTTTAATTGAACCACAAAAACATTCATCTAATACAGACTCCATAAATACCGAAAAGTTTAATGAGAGTAGCATTACAAAAGACCACGTTGACGGTCAGCCCGTTGACGTCTTATACAGCCTCTTTCACCATTCCATAGTCTCGTATCTACCTGACAGATGTAAAAATACAATGTTAAATAATCATTAAGATTTACATCCTTGGATACAACGTATAGATAGAAAGAATAACTATACTTGCACCAACTAAATAATATTTTATGAAATTAAGTCTGAAACGATTATTGGCAGTCTTTACCGTGCTGTCTGTGTGGACATGCCAGCAGGATTTTAATTGGGACAATTCCAATTCTTCGGCGTTGCGGCAAATAACCCTCG
>JAISSS010000031.1 GCA_031272965.1 Bacteroidales bacterium
AAATTAAATATAGAAGAAATGGAAACTTACAACAAAAGTATCTTAGAGTATGACGATGTCCGCAGCGCCGTCAATTTTGCCGCCGAAAAGGCCGCCGAAAAAGCTACCGAAATCGGAAAAGAAATCGGGAAGGAAGAGCTGATAATAACCGGCCGCAGGAACGGATTCCAAGTCAGTCAAATCCTGAAATTTACAGGATTCTCTGAGGCCCAAATCATGGACATCCTGAAACGGCACGGGTTGAGTTAGGACATGCAGAGATGACAAGAGAAAGCTGCCCTTGCACAGTTGTACGCAGGCAGCCGTAACTACTTAACAGACAGATTTTTATGCATCCACTTCTTTCCATACAAGGGCGCTGGCGCCGATGACGGCGGCATCGCCTTCGGGCAGCTGTGAAGGCAGAACTTTAATTTTGTTCTTAAAAATCGGCAGCAAATGGGCTTCCATACTGTCAATTGCGGGTTTGAAAATCAGGTCTCCGGCGGCAGTCGGGCCTCCGAACAGGAATATGGCTTGCGGGCTGAGATGATGGACAGTATCGGCCAATCCCTGTCCAAGCCATTCTCCGGTTTTGGCGAACACTTCCTTGGCTACGGCATCGCCTTTTTCGGCAGCCTCGAAGATAATTTTGGAGTTCAGGTCGTTGAACGAGTATTTAGCCAGCAGGCTTTGTGTGGCGTTATCGCGCACGAGGATTTCGAAGGCGGTACGTTTCATGCCGGGGGCAGAGCAGTAGGCTTCGAGGTGGCCTTTTGTGCCGCATCCGCAGAGGCGTCCGTCGGGGACGAGCATGGTGTGGCCACATTCGCCGGCGAATCCGTCGTGGCCATATACGAGGTCTCCGTTGACCACGATTCCACTGCCCACGCCGGTACCCAGTGTGTACATCACGAAGTCTTTCATGCCTTTGGCGCCGCCGTATATCATCTCGCCGATAGCGGCGGCATTGGCGTCGTTGGTGAGAGCCAGCGCCCGCAGTTCGGGGAAGTTCTTCCGCAGCAGGTCAATAAGCGGGATGATGCCTTTGAACGGCAAATTAGGGGCATATTCAATAGTGCCACTATAATAGTTGCCGTTTGGTGCGCCGATACCGATGCCCAGTATCTCGACGTCACTGTTCAACAGCTTCACCGAGTTAATCAGTTTCTCTATGGTTGTGGACAGTGCATTGACATATTCCCCGATTTCCGGCGCCGGAGCGCCCTCGTCTTTCGGCTTCTGGGGCGTGTCGATTTTGTCCCGTACCATGACATGACCTTCCTGGTCAACTACTCCGAAGACGGTATTTGTACCGCCGATGTCAATTCCAATTGCTACTTTTTTCATCGCTAAAATAATAAATAATATGGTTTTTAGAATTATATTGTTGCTTATTTCCTAAACGAGAAGCTCGCTGTACCGATATTGTCGCCGTCGGTGAAGACGTCAACCGTATAAGTGCCTGACATGAACGCAGGTTCCCCCTCGTTATCCCAGAAGATGTTTACGGGCAGCTCGTTGCCTTCATAAGTAACTGTTCGCATTGCCGAATAGGGGATGTTCAGGTCTTCAAATTTGAACCGGTTATCCTGGCTTTTGGTCAGTAATACCTGGTCGGGGCGCAGAATCCTGATATAGATGTTTTTTTCGCCACGTTTGGCGGTAACATTTTTGCTGAGGGTAAAACTGACCATCAGTTTATCGGCGCGGTCGGTGGAGGATACTGCCTTTCCACGGCCATTGACGGCGGCCATCGTCAAGCCGAGCGCTTCGAGCTTGGCGGCTTGCTGTACCCGTTGTGACAGCTGCTGTCGCTCGGCTTCCAAGGAGCGGTTGCGCGATTCGGCGGCCTGAATATCCTGCTTTACGCGGGCGTTTTCGGCCATCAGCTGTTCATTTTTGCGGTTCAGGGAATCTATTTGGGTAACAAAGTTGCGCATAATTCGGCGCAGGGAGCCCACTTCGTCCTGGTATTTGGCGATTTGGGCATAGCTGGCCTTCTTTATTTGGCCTATTTCGAGCATGAGGTCTTGCACCCGCGTCCGTGCCACGTCTAATCGGGCGTTCAGTGTGTCGTTATCGGTCTGCATTTGGTCGTAACTTTGCTTGATTTGCGATAGCTGCGACTGCAATGTATCCTTTTGCATGTTGAGTAACTGCACAACCTGACCGTGTTCTCTGCGTTGCAGGACGAACAGCACGGCCAATACTGCCAAAATGACAGATAAAAAGATGACAATCAGGTTGTTACGTCGCTCTTTTTCTGTCGAACCTAATGATATTTTTTTCATTCTATACAAGACGCTTCTTAATTATAACCGCCACAAAAGTAGTATATTTTTTTTTCTGAAAAACATTTGTGCCGGAAAAAAAGTGAAAATTATTCGTCGAGGGAGAAATTGTCGTTGAATTTTCCGGTAATTCCCCGCTCGCGGTACCACGCTTTGAGGCGGCGGATGTCAGCCTGCGGGTCGTCGCTCAACGGGAATGTTTCGGCCCACCCGATTTCTTTACGGCCCCAGTCGAAGAAGCCGATAAATACGGTTGCGCCGGTGGCTTTAGCGATGGTATGGAATCCGGCTTTCCAGCGGGACGTTCTTGCGCGGGTGCCTTCCGGAGTGATGGCTAAGTGGAACTCCTCGCTCTGGTTCATCACATCGATGATTTGCCGTACCACGCTTGCCCCTTTTGAGCGGTCAATCGGTATAGCGCCCATCTTGCGCAGGAAAAAACCGGCCGGCCAGAAGAAGAATTCCTTCTTCACGACGATGTGCGCCACACCGCCCTGTGCAGTATAATAAAGGTAGGAAATTACAAAATCCCACGCGCTGGTGTGCGGGACGCCCAATATGATGCCTTTTTTGACGGGCATTACTCCGCCGACGGCTTTCCAGCCCCACAATTTCATCAAAAGTTTACAAAGTCTTTGCATTTGTCAAATCTTAAAAACAATGCAGCAAAATTACAATTTTTCAAGACACAAAGATGCGTTCTAACGAAAAAAACTGTATTTTCGCGGCAAATATGTTGAATTAATGAAAATCAACTCCATTCTAAACATCTTTGCGCCGAAAGAATCGCGCTTTTTTCCGCTGTTGGAAGAAACGGCGACTATATTGGATAATACGGCGACGTTCCTGCTGGAGCTGTTCACCACTGACCAACCGGAACGGAGCGCCGAGCTGGTACGCCTGATAAAGGCTGAAGAATCGCGGGGCGACAAGACCACCGGCAAGATTTTTAAGGAACTTAACAACACGTTCATTACCCCCTTCGACCGGGAAGACATCACCGGGCTGGCCGACGTGATGGACGATGCCATTGATTCGATGCACCGTGCGGCCAACAAGGTCGCGCTCTTTGCCCCGAAATCCTTGCCGCAGTCAACCGCACAAATGGCCGAAATAATACAACAGGCCGCCGTAGAAATCAAAGCCGCCGTATTGGAGCTGTCGAACCTTCAGAAGAACGACCGCGATATCCGAAAACACACAAAAAAAATCAAGCACCTGGAAGAGGCCGCCGACACCGTCTATGAACGGGGCACATCACAGCTGTTCCGCACGGAAACCGACGCCATAGAGTTAGTCAAACTGAAGGAAATAATTCAGGAACTTGAGAAGTCGGCTAACACCATGAACGGGGTGGGCAAGGCGTTGAAGATGCTTATCATTAAATATTCCTAAACGTTCTTCCCAACCATGATTCTACTGTTTATTATCATCTTTCTGGCGCTGATTTTTGACTTCATCAACGGCTTTCATGATGCTGCCAATTCAATAGCTACAGTAGTTATTACCCGCATACTTACGCCGTTTCAGGCGGTATTATGGGCAGCGTTTTTCAACTTTGTGGCATTTTTTTATGCGCGGTATTTGCTGGGCGGGTTTAAGATAGCCGACACGATAGCCAATACGGTGTTACCTGATTACGTGTCGCTGTATGTAGTACTTGCGGGCATCATTGCGGCCATTATATGGAACCTGCTGACGTGGTGGTTTGCCATTCCCTCGTCGTCATCGCATACGCTGATAGGCGGGTTTGCGGGTGCAGCGATAGCCAGCGGCGGGTTTGGCGCCATCCATGCCACAGTGATATTCAAGATACTGGCGTTCATATTTCTGGCGCCGCTCATCGGGCTGTTGGGAGGCTCGCTCATCACGCTTGTTACGCTGCATATTGCCCGTCATTCCAAGCCGGTAAAGGCCGAGAAGTGGTTCCGGCGGTTGCAGCTTCTATCTTCAGCATATCTCAGCCTCCAACACGGGCTGAACGATTCTCCGAAAGTGATGGGTATCATCTGTGTGGCGCTTATAGCTTTCAATGCGCAGGCTGCGCCCGACAGCATCCCCCAATGGCTGCAATTGGCCGACAGCCGCGACGTGCATGATTGGGTGCCGTTTGCCTGCTTCACGGCAATAGCCCTCGGAACCATGTCGGGCGGCTGGAAAATCATGAAAACTATGGGCAACAGAATCACCAAAATCAATTATACAGAAGGATTCTGCGCCCAGACGGCCGGCGCCATGACGCTCACTCTGACCGAACATCTGGGAATCCCCGTAAGTACTTCGCATGTCATCGCCGGAAGCATTATGGGCGTGGGCGCGGTAAAACGCCTCTCGGCTGTCCGCTGGGGAATTACTATCAATATGCTGTGGGCATGGCTGCTCACAATCCCCGTCAGCGCAATGTTAGCCATGCTCATTTATTATGGTATAAACCTGTTCGCCTGATAAAAGGTCTGAGATAAGAAAAAAAGCGTATCTTTGCAGATAAATTTTATAGAAAATATATGAAAAACAAATTTTTACTGATTGCACAACTGTTTCTGGCGTTTTCGGCCTGCACGAAGACGTACAAAGGTGTTCCTTTTACGGAACCCGACCCCAAGCCGTGGGAAACTCCCGCGATATCGCAGCTCAACCGTGAGCCCCCCCGTGCCACATTCGTGCCATATTTGACGGCAGAGCAGGCGCTTGCCGACGACATTTGGGCGTCGCCCTTCGTGCTGTCGCTCAACGGCACCTGGAAGTTTCACCTTGCACAGAACCCGTCAGAACGCCCGTACTATTTCTTCAAAAACGATTTCGACACGAGGAATTGGGACGACATCACCGTTCCAGGAAATTGGGAAGTACAGGGATATGACTATCCCATTTACACCAATATTCCGTATCCTCATGCCAAAACCCCGCCGGTGATTCAGAGCCACTACAACCCGGTGGGGTCCTACAAGCGGACGTTTGAACTGCCCGCTGAATGGACAGGCAAGGAACTGTACCTGCATATCGGAGCGGCCAGCTCAATGGTCAATGTATGGCTCAACGGCGAATATGTCGGCTACAGCGAGGACAGTAAAACGCCCGCCGAATTTGACGTTACCAAATACGCCAAAAAAGGAAAAAACAGGCTGGCTGTTGAAATCTTCCGCTGGTGTGACGGCAGCTATCTCGAAGACCAGGATTTCTGGCGGCTGAGTGGCATCACCCGCGACATCTACCTGCTGGCACGTAATCCACAGCATATCCGTGATTTCCGCGTTACGGCAACCCTCGATGAGAACTATAAAGACGGGCTATTTGAAGCAAAAGTTCAGATAATAAATGCCGCACATGACATCAAACCCCTCACCCTCGACGGCCACAACTTCCGCCTCGCGGCCGAGTTGCTGTATGACGGCAAACCCGTAAAGCGCTTTGAGCAGGAAATTAAGCTGATGGACGCCCCCTGGATGACCAAATTTGAGGCGCGTGTGGCGGACGTAAAGCAGTGGTCAGCTGAAACTCCCAACTTATATACATTACTGCTGACCCTCAAAACCACCGACGAACAAGTGATTGAAACAATCAGCCAGGATGTGGGCTTCCGCACCTCTGAAATCAAGAACGGCCAGCTACTCATCAACGGCAAACCGATTTATGTGAAAGGCGTGAATATCCACGAACACAACCAGCTCACCGGACACGTGATTGACGAGGCAACCATGCTACAGGACCTCACATTGATGAAACAGCATAATATTAACACCGTACGCACATCGCATTATCCGGAACCCGAACTGTGGTACCGCCTCTGCAACCGCTACGGAATTTACCTGATTGACGAGGCGAACATCGAATCACACGGCATGGGGTATGGCAAAGAATCGCTCGCCAAGCAGCCTGAATGGGAAGACGCTCATCTGTTCCGCACTCAGAACATGTTCGAGCGCGACAAAAACCAGCCATCGGTCATTATATGGTCGCTCGGCAATGAGGCGGGTAACGGGGAGAACTTCTATGCCACATACAGGTATCTGAAAGAAACCGACAAGACCCGTCCTGTTCACCATGAGCGGGCAGGCCAGGACTTTAATACCGACATTGTTTGCCCGATGTACCCCCCAATCAGCCACATTGAGAACTATGCCAGGAGCAATCCCGACCGGCCGCTGATTATGTGCGAATATGCCCATGCTATGGGTAACAGCGTCGGCAATCTGCAGGACTATTGGAATGTCATCGAGAAATACGACGTCCTGCAAGGAGGCTGCATCTGGGACTGGGTTGACCAGGGGCTGTGGACAGAGCGTGACGGCGAGCGATTCTGGGCTTATGGAGGCGACTTCGGCCCCGACACGGTAGCCTCCGACGGCAACTTCTGTATCAATGGCCTCATCAATCCCGACAGAACCCCGAAACCGGCGCTGTGCGAAGTGAAAAAAGTCTATCAGAATACAGGCTTCACCCTACAGAACGCCAATGACGGCACAATAGCTATCCATAACAAATTTACATTCTCCGACCTGTCGCCATACGAATTTGTCTGGACACTGACCGCTGACGGCCAGACGCTGCAATCCGGCAAATTTGACAGCATCAATGCCGCCCCCGGCGAAATCGTTACCGCAAAAGCGCCGTATAAAGTCGAGCCGGTACCGGGTACGGAATACTTCCTGACCGTTGCTGCAAAGCTCAAAGCCGACAGCGGGTTGCTCAAAGCAGGCCACGAAATCGCCGCCGAGCAGTTCGCATTGCCTGTCTCAATACCCGCCACGAAGGTAAACCTTGCCGCATTGCCGAAAATAACAGAGACCGCCGATGACGATAAACTCACCGTTAAAGGCGACGGATTTACCGTCGTATTCGATACGAAGAACGGGGTAATAAGCAGCCTCGAAATCGGGAACAATCAGACGCTGCTGGCCGGACCTGTTCCCAACTTCTGGCGTGCCCCCACCGACAACGACCTCGGCAATAACCTGCATAGACGCTCCGCAATATGGGAAAATGCCGGTAAAAACCGCATACTTACCGGCTCCAGCATAGAACAGCTTTCTGCCGCTGACCAAAAGACTGCGAAAGTGGAGTTCAACTTTGACCTGAACAGCAACAAAGGCGACAAAATTGGCGAGTTTAAATCAGTATATACAGTTTATGGCAGCGGCGACATCGTGGTAGCCAACGACTTCCGAATGATCGGCGACAAGTTGCCTGAAATCCCGCTGTTGGGGATGAATCTTGAAATGCCGCGCACTTTTGACCGGCTTACATGGCTGGGACGCGGGCCGCAGGAATCATATATGGACCGCAAAACGGCCGCTTTCGTGGGAAAATATTCCGGCACAGTGGCCGAACAGTACTTTCCATACGTGCGCCCGCAAGAGAACGGCAATAAAACGGATGTCCGCTGGGCCGCAATTACTGATGCAGACGGCATCGGCCTGCAGTTTATCGGCCTGCCGCTGCTCGAAATCAGCGCCCGCCACAACCGCATTGAAGACCTCACCTCACGCTATAAACCCTCAGAGAAAATCAACGGTAAAATCCCCCCACAACGCCATATCAACGACGTGAAGCCCCGCGACCTCACCTCAGTTAATGTTAACTTTAAACAGATGGGCGTTGGCGGCGACGACAGCTGGGGCGCATGGACGCATCCGGAGTATCGCCTCACCGATAAGGCATATTCCTATAAATACAGGATACATCTGCTCAAACGCGGCGACGACCCCGTGAAGGCCGCCAAAGAGCAGTTCTAAAATATATTTTATAAAAAGTTGATTCGCATGAATGTAGTGTGGTACTAAAATGCCCCTACATTCATGTTTTTTATGACATAAATGTAGCTTTTTCGCGTTTTTTCAGGCATGTATGCCGTCGCTGCCACTATATATACCTGAATATAAGACGGTTGCACGATATTTGTAGTATAATTAGCAGTTTAAACAGGTTCGTATATGAAAAGACTGCTTTTTATCGTATTATTGTTGAGCGCAGCCAGCGTCAGCGGGCGTGTAGTAACAGACATGGCCGGACGTAGGGTGTCGGTTCCTGACAGCATACAGCGGGTATTTACTGACCGGTTTGTCTCATTGATGGCATTTGCATTGGATGAGACTTTTTTGTGCAATGCCACATTCAGTGTTCCCGAAGCAGGCCGCCGCTATATTTCGCAGGCCTATTACAGTGGAAAAATCCTGACCGAAGACAACGAAGAGGAGATTTTGCGGCTGCGTCCTGACGTGTTGCTCATGTCGGAGGTTGACGCGGGCACGGCAAAGGAAGCCGACCGCCGTCAGGCGAAGCTGAAGATTCCGGTATTAGTGGTCAAGTTCGGTATTGCAGACTATCGTTCAGCATATCTGTTTCTTGGCGAGGCGTTGAACCGGCGTACGGCAGCCGCACGAATTGTACAGTTCCTCGACACATACCTCATCCCGCTGAACGAAAAAACGAAAGCGCTTTCTGCGGACGCCCGCCCTGCACTCTATTATGCGGAAGGCAATCGCGGGTTGAACACGGAGGCGGCGGGCACGTTCCACAGTCAGGTGTTTGACTGGCTCAATGCCCGTAATGTGGCGCAGGTACGGACGGGTAGCATACATGGGATGGCGGCGGTAACTATTGAACAAATTCTCAAATGGCAGCCTGAAATAGTGGTCGTATGGTCAGGTTTTCCGGCCGGAATGGGGCTGCCAACGACAGCCAAAAAGGAACAGACTACTGCGGAATTTATCCTCTCTGACCCGGTATGGGCCAAAGTGCAGGCCGTAAAAAACGGGCGCGTATATCAGGTTCCCGCCCTACCATTCGGATGGATTGACCGTCCCCCAAGTACTAACTGTATCGCCGGAGCCTTGTGGCTTGCCGGAGTGCTCTATCCCGACCTGTTCTCTTTCGATATTAATGAAGCCCTTCGCGAATATTTTTCGCTGTTTTATCATACAGAGGTATCCGAGAGGGACATGAACTTCTTTACAAAAAAATAATATTAGGCATTTTTCGTGCAAAATGCTTGCATTTCGCGGCCATGAACAAAATATATTGCAAAAAAAACATGAAAAAAGAGGGGCTAAGTCGTCCATTTTTATTACTTTTGTACGCTGACTTAAATACTAAAAATGAGCGAATTAAAGAATATAAGGTCTGCGTTGATTTCGGTATGGGATAAGACCGAATTAGACGTGCTTGTATATTGGTTATACAAGTGCGGCATACGGATGTATTCCACCGGTGGTACGCAGACGTTCATTGAACAGTTAGGGTTTCCGGTAACGCCGGTAGAGAGTTTGACCGGCTATCCGTCCATTCTGGGCGGCCGTGTCAAGACGCTGCATCCCAAGATATTTGGTGGTATCCTGGGACGCCGTGGACTTGAAGGCGACCGGCAACAGATGTCGCAGTATGCGATACCCAAAATAGACCTTGTGGTTGTTGACCTCTACCCGTTTGAGGAGACCGTTGCCTCCGGCGGCACGGAGGCCGATATTATTGAGAAGATAGATATCGGCGGCATATCGTTGATACGTGCGGCTGCAAAGAACTTTGCCGACGTGCTGACAGTGTCGTCGCGTAGCCAGTATAAGGAGGTCGCCGAGATGATTCGGCAAAACGAGGGCGCCTCGACATTAGCCGAAAGGCGGTGGTATGCTACGGCGGCTTTCGCCATGTCATCGCATTATGATTCGGCCATCTTTAACTGGTTTAATACCACCGAAAAGGTTCCGATGCTGGCAGCCCGCATAAGCCTTAACGACGGACAGAAGCTGCGTTATGGCGAAAACCCGCACCAGTCGGCAACTTTCTTCAGTTTCACCAATACTGATACGCCCGCTACGCTGGCCGGAGCCGTAGTATTGCAGGGGAAAGCCCTGTCATACAACAACATGCTCGATGCAGATGCGGCATGGAAAGCAGTTTCTGACGCATTCCATGCCGCAGGTGATATGCCTGACAAGAGCGCCGTGGCCGTAATTAAGCACCTTAACCCATGCGGATTAGCCGTTTCCGACGACACGATAAAGTCGCTTGAGCTGGCATGGGCGGGCGACCCTATCAGCGCTTACGGTGGCATAATCGCTTTCTCCAGCCCCGTAACCGGCGAGATCGCCTTGTGGTTTGCCAATCGCTTTGTGGAAGTCATTGTGGCGCCGTCCTTTACAATGGAAGCGCAGGCCGTTTTTGCAAGGAAGGGGAACCTGCGGCTGTTAGTGGCGCCATTGCGTCCAGCAACATGCGGGGAAAAGACCTGCCGTTCCATTAACGGAGGCATGTTAATTCAGGACGAAGACGAGGGCCCGGATATTCAATTTGAACAAAAGACAGAAATCCGTTTCGACGAATCAAAACTCGGATTAGCCAAGTTCGGTATTGCGGCCTGCAAACACCTGAAAAGCAACGCTATAGCATTAGTGTCGCAGACTGCCGACGGCTCGGTATGGCTAACCGGCGCAGGCATGGGCCAGCCCAACCGCTTAGACAGCCTGCAGCAGCTGACCATCCCGCGTTTCCGCCTCAAAGAAGGCGTGAACATCGCAGAGGCGGTGCTGATTTCCGATGCGTTCTTCCCCTTCCGCGACAGCATTGATGCCGCCAACAAGTTCGGCGTCAAGTTCATCGTTCAGCCGGGAGGCAGCATCCGCGACGCGGAAGTTATCTCCGCCTGCAACGAACATGGTATCGCCATGCTCTTTACTAACCGCAGACATTTCAGACATTAACAGGCTAACACAAATTGTATGGGATTTTTTTCATTCTTAACACAGGAAATCGCCATTGACCTGGGAACGGCCAATACCATCATCATTCAGAACGACAAGATTGTGCTTGATGAGCCCTCGGTAGTAACAATTGATTTGAAGACCGAGAAGGTGGTCGCCGTGGGCGAGAAAGCCCGCCAAATGCAGGGTAAGACCCATGCCTCGCTGAAAACTATCCGGCCATTGCGTGACGGCGTAATTGCCGACTTCAACGCAGCCGAGCAGATGATTCGGGGCATGATAAAAATGATAAACTCCAAGCCCCGCCTGTTCTCGCCTGCGATGAAGATGGTGGTGTGCATCCCCTCCGGCTCTACGGAAGTGGAAATCCGCGCCGTCCGCGACTCGTCAGAACATGCCGGCGGACGCGAGGTATATATGATATATGAGCCTATGGCCGCCGCTATCGGCATAGGCCTCGATGTGGAAGCTCCGGAAGGCAACATGGTAGTGGACATCGGCGGCGGAACCACCGAAATAGCGGTCATCTCGCTGGGGGGAATCGTTACTAACAAGTCTATCCGCATCGCCGGAGACGACCTCACGGCCGATATTATGGAATACATGCGGCACCAGCATAACATAAAAATCGGCGAGCGCACGGCCGAAGACATCAAAATTAACGTCGGTTCGGCGCTGTCGTTCCTCGAAAATCCGCCACAGGATTATTCCGTACAAGGCCCCAACCAGATGACCGCACTGCCGATTGAAGTGCCGGTCAGCTATCAGGAAATATCTCATTGCCTAGAAAAATCAATCACAAAAATTGAGACAGCCATCCTGAGCGCCCTCGAACAGACCCCGCCGGAACTCTATGCCGATATCGCCGGAAAGGGGATTTATCTCGCCGGCGGCGGCGCTCTGTTGCGAGGCCTCGACAAGCGACTGACCGACAAGCTGAGCATCCCCTTTAAAGTGGCCGAAGACCCCCTGCGGGCCGTGGCCCGCGGAACAGGAGTCGCCCTCAAAAATGTCGATAAGTTCAACTTCCTGATACGATGATGTAAAAAATGAAGAATCTGTTCAAGTTTCTATTTCGGTACTATTTCGTCATCATGTTCTTAATGCTGGAAACGTTCTGTTTTGTGTTGCTTATTCGCTATAATAACTATCAGCACATCACATACATCAATTCCAGTAACGTGATTACGGCAGGAATATATGAGCGCTGGCAGGCTGGCCGCAACTATCTGTCGTTGCAGAAGACGAATGCTGCGCTGGCTACCGAGAACGCGCTGTTGCGCAATCAAATTGAACAGATGTCCATTAAATACAGCGATGCCCCTGTGATGCCCGTCCGGCTGCTCCGCCATGTTGACGATTCGCTGCCCGCCAATAGCGCCCGCTATGAATTTATCGCCGCCAAAGTTATAAATATCACCGTCAACAAGCAGAGTAACTACCTCACTCTTGACGTGGGCCGCGACGATGGTATCCTGCCCGATATGGGCGTCATCGGACCCGACGGCGTCGTGGGGATGATTACGGATGTGTCGAGCCACTATTCCACCGGCCCCACCGTACTGAACAAGCGCTGGCGGGTGTCGGCAAAGATGAAGAAGAGCAATGACTTCGGCTCACTGACATGGGGCGGCGCCGACAGCCGCCATGCCGAGCTGAACGAAATACCCTTCCACGTCGAATTAGCCGTCGGCGACACAGTAATCACTTCGGGCTTCTCGTCCGTGTTCCCCGAAGGCGTCATGATTGGCACGGTGGAAAACTTCGACGTCAACAGCGGCGCCAACTTCTACAAAATTAACGTGCTGCTGTCGAGCGACTTCGGCGCAGTAACCTACGTGAACGTGGTACGCGACAACCACCGCGACGAACTAACACAGTTAAACAGAACCCAAAATGATTAAATTCCTCAATTATTCAGCCCTGTTTATCCTGTTAGTACTGCTACAGACGCTGCTGCTTAATCATATCGAGCTTGGAGGCCTGATAAATCCCTATTTTTATGTGCTGTTTATAATCCTGCTGCCAAAAGAAACGCCCAAATACATGCTGCTGTTGCTGGGTTTTGCATTGGGATTTATTATTGACATATTCTCAAATACACCGGGGATGCATGCCGCCGCGACTACATTTCTGGCGTTCATCCGTCCCACAGTTATCAAACCCGACCAGCGCGACCTCAATGAGGTGAACGCACAGCCGCGACTGTCCCAAATGAGTATCAGCAGATTCGTACAGTATGTAGCCCTGATGGTATTCTCTCACCATATCTTCCTGTTTATGGTCGAGGCTTTCAGCTTCGACGACCTGCTCTTCACGCTGCTTCGCGCCGTTATCAGCAGTATCATCACTATCGTATTAATCATTATCAGCCAATTGCTGTTTGACAGGGAATAATAACTATGGATAAGTATGCAAAGCGGAAATATGTACTTGGGGCAGTCATTTTGCTGGTCGCAGTCGTGTATGTCATCAAGCTGCTTGACTTGCAAGTACTTGACGATACATGGACGAAAAGTTCCGAAAGCAATGCCATCCGCAGGCAGGTTAACTATCCCGCCCGCGGGCTGATATTCGACCGCAACGGCGTCCAGCTGGTGCGTAATAAGGCCGCATACAATATGATGGTCGTCCCCGGCGATTTAAAGCCCTTTGATACGCTCGAATTTTGCCGCCTGTTAAAAATAGAACCTGCCGAATTGATTGACGGCATTAAGAAGGCACGGGCCTATTCACCGTTGAAGCCTTCGGTAGTGGTCAGCCAGCTGTCGCCGGAAGTATATGCCGGAATACAGGAAAAGCTGCTGAAATATCCGGGGTTCTACCCCGAACCGCGAACACTGCGGGAATATCCGCGCAATATCGCCGCCCACATGCTGGGATATGTCGGCGAGGTGGATGCAAAAGTCATCGAGCAATATCCCTATTATGCTATGGGCGACTATATCGGCATCACCGGGCTGGAACGTTCCTACGAGCAGGAACTGCGGGGGCGGAAAGGCGTAAACTTCGTCCTCGTTGATGTGCATAACCGTGTGAAAGGCCCGTATCAGGACGGCGAACGCGACACGATGTCGGTGCTCGGCAAAGACCTGACCGCTACTATTGATGCGGAACTGCAGGAATATGCGGAACTGCTGATGAGCAACAAACGCGGCGCGGTGGTAGCTATAGAGCCGGAAACGGGTGAGGTGCTGTGCTATCTCAGCGTTCCCTCGTATAACCCAAATCTATTGGTGGGCCGCGAACGCGCCGCAAATTATAACAAACTTTTGGTCGATTCCTTCAAGCCTCTGATTAACAGGGCTATAGCGCCGGAATATCCTCCAGGGTCCACCTTCAAACTCGTCAATGGCCTGTCTGCACTTCAAATGGGCGCTATCACCACCTCTACGGCTTTCTCCTGCAACGGCCCCGCCTCCTATCCGATGAAATGCACCCACTTCCACCAGTCGCCTATCACCATTCAGGGCGCAATACGCGAATCGTGCAATGTATTCTTCATGGAGACACTGTTCAGAGCCGTAGGCCTGAACAAATATCAGTCAGCCGAAAACTATAATAATTGGCGGCGGCACGTGATGAGCTTCGGGCTTGGGCAGGTCGTGGGTAAAGATTTTTACGGCGAGAAGCCCGGACGTATCCCTTCGGTAGCCATGTATAATCAAATATATAAAGGTGCCAATACGTGGAACGCCAACACCATCCGCTCGCTGGCTATCGGGCAGGGCGAAATCAACGTTACCCCTCTGCAATTGGCAAATATGGCCGCAACAATCGCAAATCACGGATGGTATATCGAACCGCACTTGGTAAAGGCAGTATCCACAAAGAGCGGCGAGGTAGAGCAGCTGCATTTTGAGCGCAGGCAGACCATCATCGACGAGAAGCACTTTGAGGTGGTCATACAGGGTATGCAGGATGCTGTGGAGCGCT
>JAISSS010000053.1 GCA_031272965.1 Bacteroidales bacterium
ACGAAGATGTCGTTGTTGGTGGCTTCGTCCGATTCGTCAATGATAAGGACTATGGTTTTGCCCTGACATCTCTCTGTTATAAAAGCGTCTAATTCCTCAAAAGAGTTGATACTGTCGTCTTTCCACAATGCCGCCTCTGCTTTGTTCGTAGTCGATAGCGCTTTTCTGATTTTTGTCAGCAACTCCTGCGAGAAGCCACCCTCGTCGGCAAACATTCTGTCGCTTGAGTACTGAAAAGTGATACTTATACAGATATAATCAGGCGGCAAACGCTTGCGCAGCAGGTAAATAGTAGTGGTCTTCCATACTGCCGTCCGCGGTTGATAGCGAAATAATGACCAGACTCCACCATTTGGAAGACCCTGTCAATCTTGTCGCTCGTATCAGCCATGTAGTGCATAGTCGGCACGCACAGCCCTGTGTCGTTAAATCTTCGCATAATCTTCAAATTTTGCCTGCAAAGATACGTTTTTTTCCGGAAATTCCGAATGAGACGGTAGCGCAACGGCGCCTTTCCATCTTTTATTGATAATATTCACTCTAAACTCTAATAACTATACTCCACCTTCCCATTGACTTTCAGGCGGATGACCTCGATGTTCTCCAAGCCGTCGTTATCGACCACTTTGGCGGCGATGCTGTGCTGACCTGCTTTCAGTTTCAGCGTCTGAATGCCCTCCCTGTCGAGCGTCACGTCGGCGCGGAAGCCTTTCTCGGTGTTGTAGTTGAAATCCCAATGTAAAATTCTATCCCTGCGGCGCTTTCGCCCGTAGGGTGAAGGTAACTATATGAGCGCCGTCATTGCGGGCTTGACCCACAATCCACTGCTGTATCGGGGGATGTGGAAAATGTCAGCCTCGTGTTATGGTCTCGACGAAGTCGCGGATGCGGGTTACGGCGTCGTCGATTCCCAGCAGGGAGGAGTTTATGCAGAGATGGTATGATTCGGCGGCGCCCCATGTTTTGCCGGTGAAGAAGTTGTAGTATGCGGCGCGTTGTTTGTCGGTGCGGGCGATAAAGTCGGCGGCTTTCTGTTCGGTGGTTTCCTGTGCGGTCATGATTCGTTGCAGGCGGTCGGCGGGGTCGGCGCAGATGAACACGGCCACACAGTGTCCGGTTGACGCCAGCACGTAGTCGGCACAGCGTCCCACAAAGATGCACGATTGCTGTGCGGCTAACTTGCGGATGACGTCGCTCTGGATGTTAAACAGTGTTTCGCTGCTGAGGTAATTGGCCTGCCAGTCTTCTGCGAAAGGGCTTGGCCAGCCCAGCAACCCTCCCCAAAAGCTGTGGCGGGGGCGCTCGTCAGCCTGCTCAAAGAACGTCTTGCCCATGCCGCTCTCGCGGGCGGCAATGCCTATCAGCTCCCTGTCATACAGAGGGATGGCTAACTGTGCCGACAGCTTCTCGCCTATCAGCTTGCCGCCGCTACCGACTTGTCTGCCTATACATATTGAAAAACGGTTCATATAAGATTTATATCAGATTTGCTTTATACTTCCTGTAATGCATGATGAGCATGACCGCGGCCACGATGCAGGCTATGGAATCGGCAATAGGGATGCTGTACCACACGCCGTCGGTGGCGAAGAAACGGGGCAGGATTATCAGCCCTGGCAGCAGAAACAGCACCTGCCGGGTGAGCGACAGGAAGATGGATTTGCCCGGCTTGCCGATGCTTTGGAAGAAGTTAGTGGTAACCACCTGAAACCCTACAAGCGGCGCGATGAGCATCACTATACGCAGGGCATGGGCCGTTTGGCTGACCACCTCGTCGTGGTCGGTGAACACGCGCGACACCTGTTCGGGGAATAGCTGTGCCACGACGAAGCCGAGCGTCATTACGCAAGTGGCCATAAAGATGGTGATTCTCAATGTGGCGTTAACGCGGCCATACTGCTGGGCGCCATAGTTGTATCCGGCGATGGGCTGCATGGCCATGTTGAAGCCGAACACCACCATGACAAACAGCGTGGCATAGCGGTTCACTATTCCGTAGGCAGTAACGGATATGTCGCCCCCATAATGGGTCAGTTGCCTGTCAATGGCGGCGATGATGACGCACGACACCGAATTAATCAGGAATGGCGACAGCCCGATGGGGATTGACGCTGACGCTATTTTACGGCTGGGACGCAGAAACTTCCGCTGCAGGCGGACAAACTGATTGGGACGGGTAAACAGCCACAATTGCCACAGCAGCAGGATGAACTGCGCCGACACCGTTGCCCAGCCCGCGCCTTTGATGCCCCACCGGAACACGAAGATGAACAGGTAGGCCAGCACGGCATTGAGAACTACCGCCGCAATGGTGGCCGACATCGCCTTCTGCGGGCTGCCGGTTGAGCGTAGCATGGCGTTCAGCCCGAAGAACGTGTGCGAAATCACGTTGCCTATCGAGATAATCACCATATAATCGTGGGCGTAGGGCATCATCTCGTCGCTGGCGCCGAAGAAGCGCAGCAGCGGGTCGAGGAAGAGTAGCGTCAGCACGGTATAGAGCGTTCCCAGAATTAAGTTGAGCGACAGCACGTTGCCGAGAATATTATTGGCACTGCCGTAGTCTTTCTGCCCCAGTCTGAGCGACATGAGCGTTGCCGCGCCGACGCCGACCAGCGAGCCGAACGCCGCCGCAAGGTTCATCAGCGGGAAGGCGATGGCCAATGCACCGAGCGCCGTCGAGTTGACGCCGCGCCCGATGAAGATGCTGTCGGTGATATTATAGAGCGACGAGGCGGTCATGGCTATCACCGAGGGGATAGAATACTGCCACAGCAGCTTGCCGATGCGCTCCGTCCCCAATTCTACAGGAACTCTCTTCTCCACGTCAATACATATCGGTTATTTGCCAGACAAAAGCGCGGATTCCGTTAGCGGTATTGGTGTTGTCTAATTTCTCGACATATTTCAGTATGAGTGGCACTAATTGGTCATCTACGACTGTTAATACGGAGGTGTTCATTTCCGGCCATGTATGGGACCCCATGTGCGGCTCACCGGTGTTGGTTCCGGCGCCGTGCACTAAGGGCCACTGCGAAAATCCCCTTATTTGCAGGCGCTCAAGCATGTATGCCACACGCTCGGTGAGCGCCTGATTATAGACTATAAATACTGCTTTCATTTGGCGATGTTTTTAGGTAAGTCCCTTTCGGGGTCAAAATCTCTCATAAATACATACTGCTTGCTGGCCGCTTTTTTCTTGTCCCGGCTGCCGCTTTTGTCCATCGCGGCATATACTACCGGCACAATCACTAAGGTAATGACGGTGGAGAACACCATGCCGCCGATAACGGCAATACCCATGGGGCGCCACGTTTCGGCGCCTTCACCGCCGCTGACCGCCATCGGCACCATGCCGAGGATGGTGGTCAGGGAGGTCATCAATACCGGACGCAGACGCGACCGGCAGGCCTGCGCTATGGCATCGTAAAGCCGTATGCCGCGCTCCCGCATGAGGTTGATGAAGTCTATCAGTACGATACCGTTTTTAGTAACGATACCGACCAGCATGACCGCCCCCAGCATGGCCACCATGCTGAGGGTGGTGCCCGTCAGCAGCAGGGCTATAATTACGCCCGAGAACGCGAAGGGTATCGACAGCATGATGATAAACGGCATCTTGAAGGATTCAAACTCGGCCGCCATAACGATATAAACCAGCATGAGCGACAGCGCCAGCAACATCATCAGCGATTGGTTCGATTCCTGCTGGTCTTCCCACGTGCCGCCCACATAGAGCGCCACATCCTGCGGAACGTCTTCCAGATTGTCTATTAACTGCTGTGAGGCGGTGGCGATTTCGCCGAGCGAGACGCCCAATCCGGGCGTGATTGAGACCGACAGCATACGCTGTTTGCTCTTACGCTCGATGTTCGGTGGAGAGAAATATTCCTTTATTTCGCCGAGCTCCTTGAGGCGCACCTTCTTGCCGAAGGCGTCGGTTATCAGGAAGTTCTCCACTTCGGTGAGCGAGGTGCGGTATTTTTCCTGCAGGCGGACAATTATGTCGTACTCTTCGCCGCTCTCTTTGAACTTGCTGTTACGGCTTCCGTAAATGCGGTTACGCACTACGCTGCCCACTTCGGCCGTGGTGAGGCCGTGCAGGGCGAGTTTGTCGCGGTTGAGGGTTATTTGCAGTTCTGCCTTATCATTGTCGCGGCTGATGGTAACGTCGCGGGCGCCCGGTATTTGGCGGGCCTGAGTCGCGATACGCTGTGCCAGTGCGCTGGTGGTGTTGAAGTCGTGGCCGGTGATTTCTATGTCAACACTGTTGGAACCGCCGAAGCCGCCGCTACCGGTTGATACCCGCGATTCGAGAAAGTCAGGATACCGCGCCAGAATCTGTCGCGCCTGGGCCGCAATCTCAAAGATGCTGCGGTCGCGGTCGGCTATTTCATGTACGCGGATACGCATGTTCATCACGTTATTTCCGGTGGTGTTCATCATAGAGGCGAATCCCGCTTCTTCTTCGCTGCCATACGACACGTTGAGGATGCGTATTTCGGGAATCTCTGCGCGAAACACAGAATCAAGCTCCAGCGCAATCTTCTTGGTGATTTCAACGCGCTGGCCGGTCTGCATCTTGGCATAAACGGTCATGTAGCTCTCGTCATTCTGCGGCATAAAGTCTATTTTTATGACCCTGGTCAGTAACATCGAGCAGACAAATACGGCTGTCATGCTGAGAATGATAAACGTTTTATGGCGGAGCGACCAGCGAATGACCCTCTCAAACCATGCGTCCAACCGGTCAAGCATGCCGGTAACGAAATTGTAGAACGTGAACTTTTCGGTCTTTTCCTGAATCCGCAGAAATTGCGACGACAGCATCGGCGTGAGCGAGATTGCCGTTGCCGTAGAGGTACAGATAGTTATACAGACTATCCAGCCTAACTGCTTGAAAATGACCCCCGTCAAGCCCGTAACCATGGTCAGCGGGAAGAACACGGCCACAGTAACAAGCGTGGTAACGATAACCGAGAGCCACACCTCGTTGGTGCCGTATTTGGCGGCTTCACGCGGGCGGCTACCACGGTCAACGTGCTTAGTGATGTTCTCCAGCACAACTATGGCGTCGTCAACGACCATGCCGATTGCTATGGACAGCGAACTTAGCGAAATGATGTTCAGCGTCTCGTCCGTAATGAACAGATATATAAAGGCCACTATGAGCGAAATCGGTATTGTCAGCGCGATGATAAACGTGGCTCGCCAGCGTCCCAAAAAGAGGAACACTATCATCACCACAAAAACCAGCGCATAGAGCAGCGTCTCTTGCAGGTTGTTAACCGATTTGACGATAAAATCGGAATTGTCGGAGATAATTTGGAACTTTATGTCAGGGGGCAGCTGTGATTTAGCCTTCTCGATGATTTTTTTTGCCTCCGTTGCCACTTCAATGGCATTGGCGTCCGTCTGTTTGGTTACTATCAGTACCAGCCCCTTGTGCCGGTCAATGGTCTGCTCCATCGTGATGTCCTTGATAGTGTCGCGGACACTGGCCACGTCTTGCAGGAAAAGGGTTTTTCCGTTGACGGTTCCCAATACGATGTTCTTGATTTCCGCGCTTTCGGAAAATTCTCCTTCCACGCGCATGGCGTAGTCGCTTTGTCCCATCTTGACGGAACCGGTGGAAATGTCCCGATTTTCGGCCAGAATTTTATTGCTTATCTGCTCAAGGGTGAGGTTGTAGGCGTCTAATTTGTTCGGGTCGAGGTCAACATATATCACCCGTTGTGGCGTTCCGCCGAGGTTTACCGAGCCTACGCCATCAATGCGGTTGAGGTTCGATATCAGCTTCTCGTCTAAAATACGGTCGATGCCGGGATACGATTCTTCGGCGGTTACGGCATACACCAGAATAGGCATCATCGAGGTGCTGAACCGCATAATTGTGGGGCGGTCTATATCGTCCGGCAGCGCCGACATCGACTTGTCCACCGCATCGCGCACGTCATTGGAGGCCTCGTCAATGTTGGCCTCCCATTGAAATTCCAGCGTTACAACGCCCACATTATCGTAGGAAGTGGAGGTCATCTCCTTGAGCTTATCTACAGAGTTCATCTGATTCTCAAGGATTTTCGTCACATTCTCCTCAATCTCCTGCGCATTGGCGCCGGGGTAGGACGCCATCACCGTGATATACGGCGGGTCCATCTTGGGGAACTGGTCAACAGGTAACTGGATGTATGAAAATACACCCAGCACGATGATAGCCAAAAAGACCATCATCGTTGATATGGGTTTGTTTACAGCGGTATTATAAATACTCATCTTCGGCTAATTAAGGTTGAACAGACAGTTTGCTGCCATCGACTAAACGCCCCTGTCCGGCGATGACGAGCTGGTCGCCTTCGCGGATTTCATCACTGATAATTTCCAGCTGGTCTTCAAAACGCTGGCCGACAGTTACGCTGACCCGCTTGGCGATGCCGTTGTTATTCAGGAACACATACCGGTCGTTAGCGCCCTGCAGTTTCAGTACGGCTAAGGCAGGAACCACCAATGCTTCTGTCTCGCCGACGAAGAAGTTGATGGTGCCGAACATTCCCGGCCGCAACGCCTCGTCATTGTTCGGGATGGTTATTTCCACCTGAAATGTACGGGAGGTGGCGTCAATAGTGGGATATACGGTCTTCACCGTCCCCGTAAATACGCGGTCTGGAAACAGCTCGCTGCGCAGTTCCACGGCTGTGCCGCGCTTTACGGACAGGAAGTACTGCTCCGACAGGCTCACGAAGGCTTTCACGGGATTTATCTTTTCGATGGCGATAATGGACGGCTTGGTTGCACCGCCTGCCGCCATGCCGGTGTATAGTTCCTTGTCTTCAAAGTATTTCCCGGTAACGATGCCGTTGAACGGCGCCAGCATGGTGGTATTCTGTTTTAGGAATTCGAAGTTGGATTTGGCCACCTCGTAAGCGGTAACAGCCTGGTCGTAGTTCTGCTTCGAGATACTGCCCGTCTCATTGAGGCCGGTAGCACGGTTATATTCGGTCTCAATATTTTTGAGCTGCACTTCGGCCTGAAACAGATTGGTCTGGTCCATCTCCACTAACAGCTGGCCGGTGCGGATGCGGTCGCCCACTTCCACGTATATCTTGTTGATGCGACCGGTGGCGGCCGGAGCGTAGAACACTTTCTCGTCAGCCTCAATAGTCGCCGAGTAGTCGAGTGTCCGTGCTATGGTTCTTTTTTCTAATTTCAGTGTCCGCACGGGGATACTTTCGGGGGCGGCAGGCGTTCCTGTCTCCGTCTTCTTGCCGGAATTTCCGCATCCGGCCATAATGAGCAATGCAATACTCGTAATAATACAGCGTCTTGTCATATTCAAGTTTCGTTTTGTTTATTCGTATGAAAGTATATTATAAAGTCTTTCGAGTTTCGTCTTGGCTTGGAACAGCGACAGGCAGGCGGCGGTGAAGTTGCTCTCGGCCTGCAGGTAGTTGGTATTTGCCGTGGTCAGGTCGAGGCTTGATATGGCGCCGAATTTATACTTGTGCTGATAATTCTCCAGCACTTGTCGCGCCACCTCTATATCTTCCTTTTGCAGACGGTAGTTCTCCATGGCATTTTTCAGGTCATACTGATATTGCCGGTCGTTGAGCTGGAGCGCATCGTCGAGATTACTCAGCCCGATACGCGCCTGGTCGAGGATGATTCTCTCCTGCTGCAGAGCAGAGTTGCGCTTGAAGCCGGTGAACAGCGGCAGGCTCAGCGTTAGCTGTCCCGCATGATTGGGGCTCATGTCGAACCCGCCGGTGATGATTTTCTTGGTGTAGCTGTAGCCGGCCGACAGCGTCGGCGCGTATGCCCACTTCTTCATCTGTACTACCTTCTCCTGTAGCCGCAGCTGGGTAGCCTGTATCCGGTATTCGGAGTTGAGGTTGATGTCAAATGTCTGCGTCGCCAATTTTATATAGTCATCCTGCCGCAGGAAGTTGTCTAACTGGTCGGTGAGGCGGAGGTCGGCGTCAGCATTGAGCCCGAGTTGCAGCCGCAGCACGTTGTAGTTGACCTGCAGGGCGCGCTCGGCCGACAGCAGGCTGTTTTTCAGCTTGCCGACATTGATTTTTATCTGGCTCACGTCTGTAAGCTCAAGAACCCCCATGTCGTACTGGTTCTGCACATGCACGAGGGTCTCTTCCAAATAGGCCAGATTCTTCTTCAAAATGTCTAAATTACGCTCCGAAATCAGCACCACAAAGTAGCTGTCCACAACGCTCTTTATGACATCCTGCTCGGTGAGGTCGGCCTTCTGCTCGGCCAGCTCGGAATATATCCGGCTGGTTTTTATGCCTACAATCCATTCGCCGTTAAAGACTAACTGCGAAACGGTGGCCGTGAAATTGAGCTTGTCTTCCAGCGCAATCTCATTCGTTCCTAACAGCATCTTGTAGTTGAAGTTGGTGCTGTAGTTGGTAGTGGTGTTTAACTGTGGCAAGCCCTGAGATATGGCTTCCCTGATTTTCTCGCGGTACAGGTCAACATCGCGCTTCGATAGCTGAAGTTGTTTGTTGTATCGCACCGCCTGCTCTACCGCCTGACTAAGCGACAGCTCGCGTTTGTCCTGCGCACTGCCTGACAGTGTCCCCGCCAGCAAAAATGCCAGCAGGAAGAAAAATTTTCCTCTCATCTTTAATTGTTCCAAAAAAATTAATTTGCAAAGTTAGCTGTCTTATTCAAATGCCACGACTTTTTTCTACATTCCTGTACAGAAAATGCACTTTGGGCATGGCATTTTAATATACCTTTAAAGTTTGGACATGAAATCATTTCAAAGGTTTAATGTTCCTGTCCATCTTCTACATATTTAAGACGAACAACTATCCTGTATATTTTATGAGAGATGATTTTTTTCTATAGAAAAACACGGAATAGAGAGGAGATGTCAGAACCGTAGCTGTGTGGCCGCAACAGGAATATCAGGCGGGATTCAACTGCGGGCTGTAAAAATGAACAGGCGCAGTGTTTAGTCTGCGCCTGTTCCAATTGATATGAGTAGAATTTCTTCACACTGTCATTTTCCACGGTTTCCGCAGATATCCGGCCCGCAGCAGGTTTGCTTCGTCGTCGCCGATGAACTCCTCTTTGGCGGGGTTCCATTTCAGCGGGCGTTTCAGCTCGTAGCAGATGTTGGTGAGGTGGCACACGGAAGCCGTGCGATGACCTATTTCCGCCGTGCAGATAGGCTGCTTGCGTGTGCGGATGCTTTCGAGGAAATTATTATAGTGGTCGTTGCTTTCATAGAGCTTGATTTCGCTGTCTCCCCATTTGTGGTCTTTGAGGTTGGCAGGAAGTGTCTCAAAGAAGCCGCGACTGATGTCTATCACGCCTTTGGTGCCGATGAAGCGGACAGCATAGCCGCGTCCGAACTCTTCGTGTGTCATGCGGACGCCGTTGGCATAGTAGAACGTCAGCGGCGTCTTGTTGACAGGCGGTTCCACGGCTATCGGGCCGCTGTCGTCCATACCGAGCCCCCACTGTGCGATGTCGAACATGTGAGCGCCCCAGTCTGCCGTCATACCGTTGCCATATTCCTTGTAGTTACGCCAATCCGGAAAATTCGTCTTCTCTACCGGCGGCGCCAGAACAGCGCTGTAGTCGTTGTAAACTGCCGGTCCTACCCACATGTCCCAGTCGATTTCCTTGGGCCGCGGGTCGCCTTGCAGGTCGTAAGCCTTCGGCGGCGGACCGCAGCAGACTTTCACTTCCGTAACGTCGCCGATATGCCCGTTGCGGACGAGCTGGCAGGCATCGCGGAATATCTTCCATGAGCGTTGCATGTTGCCGGTTTGGTTGATGCGCTGGTATTTCTCAATGGCCTGCACCATCAACCGCCCCTCTTCGATGCTGTGCGAATAGGGCTTCTCGCAGTACACGTCCTTGCCGGCCTTGGCGGCCTCAATGACCTGTATGGCATGCCAATGGTCGGGCGTCGCTATCACCACCGCATCAATGTCTTTCTGCTTCAGCAGGTCCCGAAAGTCCTTATATAGCTTGATGCCCTTGTTCTCCTTGCCCGCTTTGGCATACGCCGCCTCAACGTCCGCTTTAAACTTGTCCGCTTTCGTCGAGAACACGTCTGAACCGGCAATGATGCGGGCCCGACTGACAAAATTGCCCGCCAGACCGCGTCCCTGAATGCCCACCCCGATAAATCCGAGCGTTATCTCGTCGCTGGGGGCCAAATACCCCGCTCCGCCAAGCACGTGCCGCGGAACAACAGTGATTGCAGCCGCAGCCACAATACTCTTACCCAGAAATTGCCTCCGGGTCAGGCTGTTATCATCTTTTTTCATAGCGATATTAAACAGTAAACTTTTGAGCGGCAAAGATACTTATTTTTTTTGTACGTGCAAAAAAAAATAAAAAATTTACTTTCCGCAAGTTCCCCCATAAATTTATCGGCTTTTGCAATTTTCGCCGTAGTAAAAAGATTTTTTTGTACCTTTGCAGTTCGATTTTAAGGAAAAAAATGAATAGAGCAATGTTATTATTACCGGTAGTCCTGATGTGTGCATGTGCAGGCCAGGAACCTAAAGAGAAGGTGCAGGTACTTCTACAGACCAGCGAAGGCGACATCACGGTGCTGTTGCATGACGATACCCCGTTGCACCGCGACAACTTTATCAAGAACGTCAAAGAAGGCGTTTATGACGGGGTGCTGTTCCACCGCGTCATTCCCCGCTTCATGATTCAGGCGGGCGACCCGCAGTCGCGCAATCCCGTGCCGGGAAAATCATACGGCAGTGGAGACCTCGGATACCGCATCCCCGCCGAAATACTGCCATACAAGTATCATATCAAGGGCATGCTGGCCGCTGCACGTACCAATAACCCCCAAAAGGAATCGTCATCATGCCAGTTCTACATCGTACAGGGCAATGTGCTCACCGACAACGATTTGGACAAGCTCGAAGCCTACCGGCAAACGGCCGATTCAACGTTCCGTTTCAGCGACGAAATCCGCAAAGAATACACCACTGTCGGCGGTGCGCCCCATTTAGACGGCGAATATACCATCTTCGGGCAAGTCGTCAGCGGCATTGACGTCGTGGATAAAATCGCCGCCAAACAAACCGACCGGACCGACCGGCCGCTGAAAGACGTCTTCATTAAAAAGGCGAAAATCCTGAAAAAATAACGCCAATGTGGTTAAAAGTACTGCTGTTTGTCGGCGCTATATACTTGTTTTTCAAATTCCTGGGATTCAAGATGCGAAAATATATGGGCTTTTATGACGCTCCGCAGCAAAAACGAACCGCTCCGCCACGCCGCGAGGGCGACGTGCGGGTGGAAAGTACGCGCACACAGCAATCACAAATAAACCCGAATGAAGGCGAATATGTGGATTTTGAAGAAATAGATTAGAGAAAATAAATTAACACTACCGACATAATTATTTAATATGGCACAGGAAGATATTTTCAAGAAACTGGTAGCCCACTGCAAAGAGTACGGATTCGTGTTCCAGTCGAGTGAAATATACGACGGACTCAGCGCCGTCTATGACTACGGTCAGTATGGCGTGGAGCTGAAAAACAACATCAAAAAATACTGGTGGGACAGCATGACCCTGCTGCATGACAACGTGGTGGGCATCGATTCGGCCATCTTTATGCATCCCGAAATCTGGAAAGCGTCAGGACATGTCGATGCGTTCAATGACCCCCTCATTGATAACCGCGATTCTAAAAAACGCTATCGTGCCGACGTGCTTATTGAAGAGCAGTTGGCCAAATACGAAGACAAAATTAATAAGGAAGTCGAAAAGGCTGCCAAACGCTTCGGAGAGACCTTCAACGAACAGCAGTTCCGCGACACCAATCAGCGTGTCCTCGAAACCCGCCGAAAATGGACCGCCCTGCACGAGCGCTTCGCACAGGCTATGAACGATATGAACCTCGACGAGTTGCGCCAAATCATCCTCGACGAGGAAATCGTCTGCCCCATCAGCGGTACGCGAAACTGGACCGAAGTCCGGCAATTTAACCTCATGTTCTCTACCGAAATAGGCTCAACGGCCGAAGGCGCTTCCAAAATCTACCTGCGCCCGGAAACTGCACAGGGAATCTTCGTGAACTACCTCAACGTCCAGAAAACAGGCCGCATGAAAATACCCTTCGGAATCGCCCAAATCGGTAAGGCTTTCCGCAACGAAATCGTGGCGCGACAGTTCATCTTTCGCATGCGCGAATTTGAACAGATGGAAATGCAGTTCTTCGTAAAACCCGGCACCGAACTGCAGTGGTTCGAGAAATGGCGCGACGCCCGCATGAAATGGCACCGCGCATTAGGATTCGGCGACGATAACTACCGCTTCCACGTCCATGAAAAATTAGCCCACTATGCCAATGCCGCCGTAGATGTGGAATACCGCTTCCCCTTCGGCTTTAAGGAAGTGGAAGGTATCCATTCGCGCACCGACTTCGACCTGTCGCAACACCAGAAACATTCCGGCAAAAAAATAACCTATTTCGACACCGAAACTAACGAGTCATACGTGCCATACGTGGTCGAAACCTCTATCGGCGTTGACCGCATGTTCCTGCAAGTGATGGCCGCCGCCTACTGCGAAGAAGACGTCCCCTCCGCCGACGGCAAATCCGAACAGCGTGTGGTGCTGAAAATCCCCCCAGTACTGGCGCCGGTGAAATTGGCCGTGCTGCCTTTGGTCAAGAAAGACGGACTGCCTGAAAAAGCCCGCGAAATTGTCGATAGCCTCAAGTTCGACTTCCCCTGCCGCTACGACGAGAAAGATTCGGTCGGCAAACGCTACCGCCGACAGGACGCCATCGGCACCCCATTCTGCCTGACCGTTGACCACCAGACATTGGACGACAATACCGTAACTGTCCGTAACCGCGACACAATGGAGCAGATTCGTGTCCCCATAGCCGAGGTGCGCGGCATCATCGCTGCAAAAACCAACTTCCGCGAACTGTTGGAAAAACTGGCGTAAGTGCCCGCATTTTTCCCACTGTAAAAATATGTTCTATTTATGAGTTTGATAAAATCCATATCAGGAATACGCGGAACGGTCGGCGGCAGACCGGGAGAAGGACTGTCGCCGCTTGATGCGGTAAAGTTTGCGGCGGCATATGCCCAATGGCTCGCCGAAAGCGCTGCAGACCACCGGCTGAAAGTCGTTGTGGGACGCGATGCCCGACTGTCAGGCCCCATGATTAACGCATTAGTGGGCGCTACTCTCACCGGAATGGGCTGCGATGTGATAGACATCGGGTTGGCCACTACCCCGACAACAGAAATAGCCGTTACAGGGGAGCAGGCTGACGGCGGCATAATCATCACCGCCAGCCATAATCCCCGTCAGTGGAACGCGCTGAAACTGCTCAACAGTAACGGTGAATTTCTCTCCGCTGCCGATGGCGCCCGAATATTGGAACTCGCCGACAAGTCGGAGTTCAATTTTGCAACAGTCGATTTGCTGGGAACAATAGTTCAAAAAGATTATTTACAGGAACATATACTCCGGATTATAGCATTGCCCTTAGTTGATGTTGCCGCTATCCGCGACGCCGGATTCGCAGTGGCTTTTGACGCCGTAAACTCTGTCGGCGGCATCGCCCTGCCCCCGCTTTTGGAAGCGCTGGGCGTGAATCGCATTGCCCCTCTAAACGCTGCCCCTACCGGCGACTTCGCGCATATGCCGGAGCCTTTGCCGGAAAACCTCACGGAAGTGTGCGCCACCGTCAAAAAACTCAATGTGGATGTGTGCTTCGTAGTTGACCCCGACGTTGACCGGCTGTCAATAATCGACGAAAACGGAGCAATGTTCAACGAAGAATATACCCTGGTGGCCGTTGCCGACTTCGTGCTGTCCCGCACCCCCGGCCCGACAGTGTCGAACTTGTCGTCAAGCCGGGCTTTGCGCGAGATAACCTACCGATATGGCCAGCATTACGCCGCCGCCGCAGTGGGCGAGGTGAACGTGGTAACAAAAATGAAAGAAATCAATGCCATCATCGGCGGCGAAGGTAATGGTGGCATAATATATCCGGCGCTCCACTATGGCCGCGATTCGCTGGTGGGAATTGCCCTGTTCCTGACACATCTGGCGCTTTCACGCAGAAAATGTTCCGAACTGCGGACGCAATACCCCGACTTCTTTATGTCGAAAAATAAAATCGAACTGACCCCGGACATCAACGTTGATACCCTGCTGGAACGCATCGCCTTAAAATATGCCGACGAAAACGTTACCGCGATTGACGGCGTAAAGATTGATTTCGCCGAAGGATGGGTGCATCTGCGCAAGTCGAACACAGAACCGATAATCCGCATATATGCCGAATCAACAACACCGGAAAAGGCCGCTCAATTCGCCGAAAAAATCATCGCCGACATCCGTGCCGCCACAGAACAATAGCGGTTTTTAGCTGAAAACAGCCTTCCATCAGTAACCGATAATCACACGGGTAATCCATCGTGAGCTGTGGGTTTTTGCTCGAAATTACACCATAATGCCCAATAATTTCGGACTGTTCGCAGATGATAAATTTATGTATATAATTGATACCGAATATCTTGTGTAAAGGTGTCCAAAAAAAGGGGAGCTTCCGGAAAATGGAGTGATACGGCATAAAAAAATAGAAAGCTGCCAATTGTATATTTATATAACAACCATCAATGAACAGCAGCTTTCTATATAATGCTTGGGGACTCTACGGTCTCAAGTGTACAGAATAAGACTGACTTTCGGCGAAAAATTCTCGGCAGGAGACGATTAGATGAACTGCAAAGACAGAACAAGTTAAACTTCCCTAACGGGATTTGTCAAATCGTGAGAATATCAACGAAAGATTTTACACTACATACGTTGTTGAAGCGGTGTCCCCACCACGGCCTGTCCAGTTGGTGTGGAAGAACTCGCCGCGGGGCCTGTCGATGCGCTCGTAAGTGTGGGCGCCGAAGTAGTCGCGTTGCGCCTGTAGCAGGTTGGCGGGTAGCCGCTCGCTGCGGAATCCGTCGAAATAGGCGAGTGCGGCTGTGAGTGCCGGTGCAGCGATGCCGTTAAGCAGAGCTGCCGCACATACGCGCCGCCATCCGGCCTGTGCATTCTCTACTTTCTCCTTGAAGAACGGCGCAAGCAGCAGGTTCGGCAATGCAGGTTCGGCGTCAAAGGCCTTCTTGATGTCTCCAAGGAACGCCGAGCGAATTATGCAGCCCCCGCGCCACATCAGGGCTATGCCGCCGTAGTTGAGGTTCCACTTGTACTCTTTGGCCGCCTCCATCATCAGATTATAGCCCTGCGCGTAAGAGATGATTTTTGCGCCATAGAGTGCGCTTTTCAGGTCGGCGATAAACTGCTTCCGGTCGCCGGTGAACGCCGGTTTCGGGCCAACGAGCGCTTTGGAGGCTGCCACACGCAACTCTTTTTGTGCCGACAGACAGCGGGCAAATACTGATTCACCGATGAGCGTCAGCGGAATACCGAGGTCAAGAGCGGCTACGCCTGTCCATTTTCCGGTGCCTTTCTGTCCGGCCGTGTCGAGTATTTTATCCACTAGCGGATGGCCGTCAGCGTCTTTGTAGGCGAGTATGTCGCGGGTTATTTCAATGAGGTATGAATCAAGTTCTTCGGTGTTCCACTGTTTAAAGACCGTGTGCATCTGGTCGGCGGTCATTCCGAGCAGGTCTTTCATGATTTGATAGGCCTCACAGATGATTTGCATATCGCCATATTCGATGCCATTATGCACCATTTTTACGAAGTGGCCGGCACCGCCTTCGCCCACCCAGTCGCAGCAGGGGGAGCCGTCTTCTACTTTGGCCGCTACGGCCTGAAAGATGGGTTTCACTAAGGGCCATGCCGCCGGAGAGCCGCCGGGCATCATGGATGGACCGCGCAAAGCGCCTTCCTCACCTCCTGATACGCCGGTACCTATATATAAAAGCCCCTTGCTTTCAACGTATTGCGTACGGCGTATTGTATCGGGAAAGTGCGAATTGCCCCCGTCAATGATAACATCGCCCTGCTCCAAATAGGGCAGCAGTTGCTCAATGAAGTCGTCCACAGGCTGCCCTGCTTTAACCAAAAGCATCACCTTGCGCGGCCGGCTCAGCGAATCAACCAATTCCTTGATGGAGTGCGCACCGATGAAATCCTTACCGGCGCCGCGTCCGGCTATGAACCTGTCAACTTTATCAACCGTTCGGTTGTACACAGCCACAGTGTAACCTTTGCTTTCCATGTTAAGCACAAGGTTCTCGCCCATAACGGCCAATCCTATTAGACCTATGTCAGCTAATTTTGTCATATCGTATATTTCTTTGAAAATTCGTGATACAAATGTAGTGTTTTTTTCTGAATGTCCGCGAAAATGAGCAGAATGATTTTGAATTGTTAAGACAAAAATATTCTCTATCAGGGAAGCACAATTTTGAAATTTACAGATTGGTAATTCTCAATTCTTAATCCAAAATAACTTAAGTGCTAAATCGGGGTAAAAATCCAAATAATTATTAATACTGACAACTGCCCGACACAAAATATATCTATCTATCAGGTGATTATATAATTGTTGATAAATTATTAAATCTTCGATTAGGTGGTAAAAAAGTGATTTCATGGGAAATGTGAATACGTCATAATCGGGCATTGCACGATTTGCAATCCATCCGCGAAAACAATGCTACATAACGGCCTTTTTTCAAATACCCCGATTATGGTAGTTACGGCTGTGAAAAAAACTGCTATTTTTGCAGTTCAGAATTTAACGAAAGACGATTAATGGCACAGGTACAACAGAGAAAAACGGCGTTACTGCTGGGGGGGGCGCTTTTAGCGACGACGGCAGCGATGGCACAGGACACGGCGACAGCACCAGCACAGCCGAACATCATCCTCATCATGTCAGACGACATGGGGTTTTCGGATATTGAGCGATATGGGGGCATAATCCGCACCCCCGCATTAAACCGGCTGGCCGACAACGGCTTGAGTTACCGACAGTTCTACAACACGGCACGATGCTGCCCCACACGCGCCAGCCTGCTCACCGGACTGCATCCGCATCAGGCAGGCATCGGGCATATGATGGAAGACCGCGGTCAGGACGGATACCGCGGCGAACTCAATGCCCGCTGCATCACCATAGCACAGGCCTTGAAACCGGCAGGCTATAAAACTTATGCTGTAGGCAAGTGGCACGTTACCCACGACCTGCGTCCTGACGGCGACAGGCATAACTGGCCTCTGCAACGCGGCTTCGACCGCTATTATGGCATCATCGGCGGCGCGGCCAGCTATTTCGACCCCGCCAATCTGTGCCGCGACAACCGTATTATAACTCCATATACCGACCCTGAATACAGCTATCCGCAAGCTGACGAAAGATATTACCTCACAGAAGCGCTCGGCGATAACGCTGCAAAATTCATCCGTGAACATGCCGTCGCCAACGGGCGGCAGCCGTTCTTCATGTATGTAGCTTTCACCGCCGCACATTGGCCAATGCAGGCGCCGGAGCGATATGTCAGACCCTATCATGGCAAATTTGATAAAGGCTGGGATGTGCTGCGACAGGAGAAAGTTGCGGCACAACGCAGAAAGAATATCATCGACAAGCGGTGGACGCTTGCCACCGATTCCACGCTCCCCTCATGGAACGCGGTGGAGAATAAGGAATTTGAAACGCGCTGTATGGAAGTATATGCAGGAATGATTTCCTGCCTCGACCATAATATCGGCAAAATTACGGAGCAGTTACGTCAAAGCGGGCTGCTGGAAAATACGCTCATTTTTTTCCTGCAGGACAATGGCGCCTGCGCGGAGACCGTTGGACGCGCCGCCCCGCCACATAACCACACCGTGCCGGAAGGCGAAGAATATCACGTCATGGCCGGCAGCGAACTGCAACGGTATTACCAGCCCTGGCAAACCCGCGATGGCCTGCCCGTCCGACGCGGATATGGAGTATTGCCGGGCGCTGCCGACACATACATCGCTTACGGCAAAGGATGGGCACATTACAGCAATGTCCCCTTCCGTGAGTACAAACATTGGGTACATGAAGGAGGAATTGCAACCCCGCTCATTGTCCACTGGCCAGCAGTCATACGTACAAAAGGCGCAATCCGCCAAACACCGGGGCAGTTGCCTGACATCATGGCCACCATCATTGATGTGGCCGCCGCTGAATATCCCGAATCATTTAATGGCGTAGAAATCACCCCATTAGCAGGCGCAAGCCTGCGGCCGACGTTTGATGCAGATGCTGAAAGCGCCCGCTATCTGTTCTGGGAGCATGAAAATAACAAAGCTATACGACAGGGAAAATGGAAATTGGTTTATAAATTCACACAGAACACACCATATCAGGATATTGATTCGCCGACGCCATATCATTTGTGGGAACTTTATGACATGACCGCCGACCGCACCGAAACGCGCAATGTCGCGGCGCTGTATCCCCAAAAGGTGAAGCAGTTAGCCGATGAGTGGGAACGTATCGCCTGGCAGAGCAACGTCAAGCCATATCCTCAAAAGAAATATTTTTAACCGTAATTGATTATTTTGCATCTGTTATGCCAAAAAGAATGAAGCCGCTGACGTCGGTATTGATAAAGCCGTCAGGCCCTGACTGCAATTTGAACTGTAAATACTGCTTTTATATTGGCAAGTCGGCGCTGTTTCAGGCGGGGACGCATCGCATGTCGCCGGAGATACAGGAGGAACTCATCCGGCAGGTCATGCAGCAGTCGGGCGAGCATGTTGCGTTGGCCTGGCAGGGCGGCGAGCCAACCCTTATGGGATTGGACTTCTACAAACGCGCCATAGAGCTCGAACTGAAGTTCGGGCACAACCAGATGGTCGGCAACGGACTGCAGACCAACGGATTACTGTTGAACCGCGAATGGGCGGCGTTCCTGAAGAAGTATGAGTGGTTAGTGGGCATCTCGCTCGATGGCCCGCAACATATTCATGACCGCTACCGGCTCGACCAGGGGGGCCGCCCCACACACCATCGTGTGGAAGACAACGCCAAAATGCTGCTCGACGAGGGCGTCCCTGCCAATGCCATGTGCTGTGTAACCGACTATTCGGCAAAATACCCCGAAGAACTGTACAGCTATTACAAATCATTGGGGCTTACATTTATGCAATTTATACCCATCGTAGAAACGGACCCGGCCGACCCCACACGGGCCGCCGACTTCTCCGTGTCGGCGACCGACTATGGCCGTTTCCTGTGTAAAATATTCGACCTGTGGTTAGCCGATTTCCGCGACGGGCAGCCAACTACCTCAATACGGCATATCGAATCAGTGTTTCACAGCTACGTCAATGTGCCCGTACCCGAATGTACTTTCATGCGCGAATGTGCACCATACGTGGTCATTGAGCATAACGGTAACGTCTATGGCTGCGACTTCTTTGTTGAGCCGAAATGGAAATTGGGCAATATCATGGCCGACCGCCTCATCAACATGCTGAACGCCCGCAAGCAGGAATCGTTTGGTGCGATAAAAGCGCAGTTGCCGCGCGACTGTAAGCAGTGTTACTGGCTGGGCAAATGCTATGGCGGCTGCACAAAAGACCGTATTAAAGACCCGCGGGACCAGCGGCGGCAACGTTTCTGTATATCCTATAAAATGTTCCTGCAACATGCCGACCCCGTGCTGACCGACCTCGCCCGACAGTGGACAGCCCGGGAAGGCGACATCCGGCAAGCCCGGACAACCGGCGGCAACTACTTCGCTTTCGGCGATTTCACTGAATGAAAAAAACATCGAGCGGTGAAGCATATATTATTTTTTTGTATCCAAGAGTATTCCAATCTTAAGTTTAACGATAAAACATGCCTCTTTTTTTGCTGATTGCAAAATGTATGTGATTTTTCAGTACTTTTGTGCGCTCAAATCTGAGTGCATATTGGAAAGATGCAAGAGTGGTTGAATTGGCACGCCTGGAAAGCGTGTGTACCCCGAAAGGGTACCGGGGGTTCGAATCCCCCTCTTTCCGCTGTTATACAAAAGAGGATGCTTATTTCGCTATTTCTGAAAGGCTTAGTTATCGGCATTTGCGTGTCCGCGCCATTAGGCCCTATCGGTATCCTGATTATACAGCGGACTATCAGTAAGAACATGGTGTCGGGGTTCCTGTCGGGCATGGGCGCAACAATAACGGACGTTTTTTATGCAGTGATTGCTGCATTCAGCATTACCTATGTCATTGATTTTATCCAACAAAATGAACTTATGTTTGAAATAATCGGCTCTTTAGTACTGTTCAGCCTCGGAATTTATATCTACAACAAGAACCCGCGGCGAGACATGCTCCGCTATCGGGAGAAGGGCTATTCATACTTCCACGACATCCTCTCTACATTCTTGATGACCTTTCCCAATCCCTTGGTAATCCTGATTTTTATCACCGTGTTTGCGGGCTTCGGAATTGCCCAGGAGATGGATACTCCGGTGCAGATTGGTGTGCTGATTTTCGGCTTGATGCTGGGCGCCTGCCTGTGGTGGCTGACGCTTTCCGGCACGGTAAATTATTTCCGTAAGCGGTTCAGCCTCCGCTTTATCTGGTGGACAAATAAAATTTCCGGCGCACTCATCATGGCGATGGTAATCCTCTTTGCCTTATTCTCACTGCTGTAACCGCCCTGATGTCGGCAGCCGTACGATGCCGTGCACCAAAAAAAAGAGATGGCTTTCGCCATCTCATAACCCAAATTTATGTATGAAAAAAAACTATCGTATATAGAGGACATGTACAAAAATGCAGCCATATTATATTAATAAATGCTAAATAATATTAATATGTGCAATATTGACTATTCAGGCATGTTTATGCGGGGAAAATCCATTGTAAAAGTCGTTCCTTTGCCCTGCTCGCTTCGGTAACTGATGTTCCCGTGAAATGTTTCCGCAATTTTGCGGACGTTAAACAGTCCTAATCCGGTACCGGCGGTTTTTGTGGTAAAATCAGGCTTAAACAGGTTTGGCTTGGCCTCCTCATGTATGCCTGTCCCGTTATCGGACACTGACAGCACAGCTCGCTGCCCGTCGGCTGCCAGCGCAATGCGTATTATCCCGTGTCTGTCGGCGGGAATCGCTTCAATGGCGTTCTTCACGAGGTTTATGAGCGCCCGTTTTATCTGGCTTTTATCAGCATTAATAAATACTTCTGTCAGGTCATTGTTCTCCGCAATCAGTTCGATGCCGGGCGTCTGTCCGAACAGGGTAATCACCTGCCCGATGGTGTCGCTCAGATTGACTGGTTCAATTTTGTCGCTCGTTATCAGGGCCACTTCCGAGAACTTGCCGACCGATTTGGACAGGTCGTCAATCTGTTCGAGGATAGCGGGGGCTACGCGGTCGAAAGTTTCATCGAAGTCTGCGGCATTATTCTTCTTTAGCCGTTGCAGTTGCTGTATGTTGAGCTTCATGGGGGTTAGCGGATTTTTGATGTCGTGGGCTATTTGACGTGCCAGCACTATCCAGGCCTTATCATGCTCATCGCGGGCTAACTGGTCGGCGCTTTCCGACAGTTCCTTCACCTTACGGTTGTATTCCTGCACAAGTCCGCCGATTTCGTCTCTGCCGGAATATGATATTTCCTCGTTCATTCCGCGCAGCTGAATAGTTCGCAACTTCTCGCGGATGAGGCTCAATGGCTGGGTGATTTTTTCGGATACGGCCACTCCCATCACCCCGATGACGATAAACAGGAACAGACAGAGGTTGATAAAGGTCATGATGAAATAGTTGATTTCCTGTAGCAGGTCGCTGCGTTGCGAGAAATATGGCAGGTTAATGATGCCGAGGCAGTCGCCGCGCAGGTTATTTATGGTTTGATACACTGATGTATATGCAAGGTTCCCGATTTTTTCCTTCTGCATGAAGCGGGGCTGCAGGTTCTCCACCAGCTCGAAATGTGCCTGCGCGTTCATGCGGTTAGAGGTGATGCCCAGCGTAACAATATCGGGGCGCGACGACACGAGCATCACACCGTTGGCGCCATAGATACTGATGTCAGTGCGGAACACATTCGACAGATTTATCAGTTCACTGCGCAGCCAGTTGATGATGTCAGGGGTCATGTCCTGTTCATATTCCAGCCGCAGACGGATAGATTCGGCTACCGATTCCAGTTTGTCGGTCAGCCGGTCGTCATTCTGCTGGCGGAACCGCACAAGATTATACATTATTGCAACAAAAACCACCAGAATCAGCGAGATGGAAATCAGACCTATAATTATGGCCTGAATTTTGAGCTTAAGTCCATAATTAAATGTCCATAACTGCTTCCTGTATTCATGGTTCGTGGCCAAAGCGAGCCCGTACATCAGGCAAAGATAGAACACAAACATATACGGGAACGATGTCAGATAATCCGACAGGGTAAAACAATGACTGCTAACCACGATATAATTGTCGTCCCCTGCTCTGTAAATGAGATGTTCGAAATCGTTTTTCCTGACAAATACGGAACCGGTGATGTCAATATCCTGTATATAGTACTGGATGTTAGGGGCATATTGGCAGTCGCCCCGTTCAAAGAGCAGGTCTTCATTACAGTATTCGGCGTATGCGAGATTTTTATACCGGCTTATTTTTGAATGGTCAGACATAAGGTCGGGGAATCCGACGCCTTCCGGCAGCAATGGCGTCTGCAGTTCGGGATATATGATTACCGAATCTATCCGTATGTCGCCGAGATAGGTGATACGACCGTTCATACGTTGCATGTAGTAGAATGACACGGAATCGGCATCCTGAATACGGCGGCCTTCGCGGGCAATCATTCGTTCAAAATATCGGAAACAGGAACCGTAATAGGCGTCTTCCGGCGCCGACAGGCTGTCACATGACGCGCATACGGTAATTTGAAGCTCAAATTTCTTGAGATAGTTGCTGAAATACTGTTGCTTCAAATAGTCAATCAGCTCCGTATAAGGCGGGCTCATCTTGACCGCCAGCATGGTATCGCGCATCATGGCATACTGCACATCTGCCAGCGCGATTTCAGCCACGGGGTCGATTTCGGAATACAGCGAATGTGCCATAAGTTGCTGCGATTCGCGGGTACGTATGTGATTGTACGACTGTACAATGAGCAGCGAAAAGAACGTGGTTACAAGCACATAATATGAGAGGAACAGCAACGAGGTACGCTTTATCAATAACTTACGCTGTAGCTTGTTCTGAAGGACGTCCGACAGGCTCATCGTGCAGAAGAAACAGAAGGTATAGCAGTATCCGGTGCGGAATATGACGCACAATACGGCAGATACCGACAACATAATACCCATGACCCGCTCATAATTGCGCAGAAATCGCGACGGCATGTTGACGGATAGCAGCCGCACATGCACAATGGACAGCGAGAAGAACAGCATGGCTATTATAAAATACCCCACGATACTGCCGAATCCCAAGTCGTCGAAACGGTTCAGATAAAACGATGCGCTACTGTTATATATAAGGCCTGCTATCAGTCGGTTGACAAGGAAATACAGCCCGGCAGTTATGATATTGAACAGTATAAACCAGCTCTGCGATATTGAATAGTGGCGGCCGACGGCGTCATGATACAGCGGCATCCGGTTGGCCACGCATACGCACCAGAACAGAATCAGTCCGGTAAGTATCAGCAAATGCCCCAACGACGGCAGAACCGTCGATTCGGCATACAGCGCCGGATTGAACAGCCGGAACGCGCTGAACACGTCCGGCAATCCTGTCTGCAACAATATCGCATACAGCAGTCCCAACAGCGCTGCCAATGTCAGCATCCGAACCGCAAAACGCTGCCCCTGCATCATAAATTCCAGCAACCGGCGAAGAAATTCCAGCAACAGTATAAATGCTAAAATGAATGGCACTGTAAAAACCCACGCCCGTTCAGGCCGGAACACTGACTGCTCGGCAGGAACCAGCGAAACAACATTCCTGCCGTCAGGCCGCCTAATCACAATACCAATATCGGAATCAGCGTCTGCAATATCCGTATTGTCAGGAATCCTATACTCTTCGGGAAACGCATTCTTCAAATAATCATTCCTTATAGGATAATCATTCTTCAACAGAATCAGCCCGATAATAGTATATTGCCCTGAGCGGCGCAGCGAACAATAGTAATAACCATTAGGCAACAGAACTACCTGGCCGTCGGCAATCCGTAACACTTCCTCTTTGGGAAATGCGAAACGGTTGTCGGACCAATAGCTCAGCTTTTGCCCGTCATGAATCAGGAACCCAATATGCTGCTGCTCAAACAGCTGAAACAGGTGATGAAAGGAGGTGGGAAAATCGCTCAAAAAATCGCTCGATTCAATGACCTCATACATTTCCTCTAACCGCTGCTCCATTAATTCGTATTTTTTCTGGAAGACTTTTTCAAACTTTTGTTTAATATTTTTATCTTCGTCCTGATATAAAAACATCTTTTGCAGCCCGAATCCGAGCGCGGTCAGGACGACGGTCAGCTGTAACAGCCATGATAATCCCAGATGGAATTTCTTATTCATGGTGGTACGGTTCTCCCTTAATAATGGTTAATGCACGGTATAGCTGTTCTGCGAACAGCAGCCTGACAATCTGGTGAGAGAATGTCATTCTTGAGAGGCTGACGGTTGTTGTTGCGGCGTCATATACGGCCCGCGAGAATCCATACGGCCCGCCGACGGCGAAGCAAAGTGATTTCAGCCCGCCGGTCATGCGGCCCTCAATAAAACCGGCAAATTCTGTAGAAGAGTATTCGGTGCCGCCCGCGTCGAGCAACGCCAATTCCTCGCTTGCGCGGATATGTTCCAATAACATGATACCTTCGCGTTCTTTTTGCAGCTGTTCGCCAATACTGCGCGCGTTCTTAACATCAGGGATGATTACATATTCAAACGGCAAATAACGAACAATCCGTCGAAGATAAGTCTCAATTCCTTCTTCGAGGTATTTCTTATCCGTTTTTCCGATGACAAGTAGCCTGATTTTCATTTGTAAATATCTAAATATCAGATTTATAGTTTATTTTTTCGCGGTTCGTTTTCTTCTCTGCAACATAGTGCTTCCGCTCAAGGCGCCGCTCAATTGAGGCCATTGTCGGTGCGGTAGGCTTCCGTTTGCGCACCGGTTTGAGCGCCGCTTCCAGGATGTGATAAATTTTGGCGGTCGCTGTTTGGCGGTTCCGCAGTTGCGACCGGTCTTGCTGACACACCACCGCCAAAAAACCATCGGCAGTCAGCCGCGGCGCCAGCTTACTGAGCAAAATCGCCTTCTGCGTATCCGACAGCAGCATTGACCCCGCAATATTGAAGCGCAACTCCACACGTGAATTGACCTTGTTAACATTTTGTCCGCCCGGCCCACTGCTGCGCGACGTTCTGAACTCAAATTCCTCTAATAAATCCGGTAACATTTTTCCCTGTTAAATCAGGCTACAAAGGTACACATATTTTTTATTCACAGCACCATTCCGGCGATATTAAGGACATAAATGCCGACAACTGCCCCCGACGGGGTCATAACGATACCTTAACCTGGCCATGCAACGCCATATTACAGGGTAACATTCACGATTAAAACGTTACGCTAATGTAAGGATTATTTTTATCATAATAAAAATAATCACAAAAAAAGTAGTGGACATGGAAATAATTTGTATCTTTACATTCTGATTTAAAACAAGGCAAATATGGATTCGGAATTTTCATCGAAATTACGTGATGTATTAACCTACAGTCGCGAGGAGGCTATCCGGTTGGGTAACGACCAGATAGAGCCGGAGCATATCCTGCTGGGGATACTGCGCGAAGGCGAAGGCGTCGCCATAGACCTGCTGTCAGGTCTGGGGATTGATTTGGGCGAGCTCAAGCAGGCGATAGAGCGGGTGCTGTATTCCAATAAGGATGTGGACATGCATGCCTCACTGCAAATACTGAAATCGACCGACCGGATATTGAAGATAGTGTCGCTGGAAGTGCGGGCGTTGCGAAGCCCTTCCGCAAATACAGGACATCTGCTGCTGGCATTGCTGCGCGACAAAGACAGCCGTTTAGCCCGAATCCTCAACGACTTCGCAGTGAACTACAGCCTTGTGAAATCAAAAATGGAGGCTACAGACAGCATTGACAGCGACGACACGACGCAAGCTGCGCAGACATCTATGCCCCAAAACAGCCAGTTTGATGATGATGATGATGAATATGCGCCATTCAGAACCCCTAATTCGCCGAAGAAACAGCAGCAGGCGGCCAAATCGGATACCCCTGTGCTCGACAACTTCGGCATCGACATCACTAAGGCGGCCGAGCAGAACAGCCTTGACCCCGTAGTCGGCCGCGAACGCGAGATAGAGCGCATAGCCCAAATCCTGTCGCGCCGCAAGAAGAACAACCCTATCCTTATTGGGGAACCCGGTGTGGGGAAGTCAGCCATCGCCGAAGGATTAGCCCTGCGAATAGTGCAGAAAAAAGTGTCCCGTGTATTGTTCGACAAGCGCGTTATCAGTCTGGATATCGCCTCCATCGTGGCCGGCACCAAATATCGCGGCCAGTTTGAAGAACGCATGAAATCGATTCTTAATGAACTTATGCGCGTTAAAAATGTGATACTGTTCATCGACGAAATCCATACTATCGTCGGCGCCGGCGGCGCGTCCGGCTCGCTTGATGCCGCCAACATGCTGAAACCGGCGCTGGCACGCGGCGACATACAATGTATCGGCGCCACAACACTCGACGAATACCGCCAGCAAATAGAAAAAGACGGCGCCCTGGAACGCCGCTTCCAAAAAGTGCTGGTAGAACCGACGTCCATAGACGAGACGATTTCCATACTCCACAACATAAAGGACCGATACGAAGCCCACCACAATGTGAGCTACACAGACGATGCTATTGAGGCCTGCGTTAAACTGACAGCACGGTATATCACTGACCGTTTTTTGCCGGACAAGGCCATCGATGCGCTGGATGAAGCCGGTTCGCGCGTCCATATTTCCAACATCATCGTGCCGGATAAAATAGTCGGTATTGAAGAGAAATTAGACGCAATACGCAACGAAAAGGTTAAAGCCGTCAAGAACCAGAGTTTTGAACTTGCCGCAGATTTTCGCGACAAGGAAAAGAACCTGCTCATGCTGCTCGACATGGAGAAGTCGAATTGGGAGCAGGAACTGGCACGGCATCGTGAAGTAGTTAATGCGGAAAAAGTGGCCGAAGTAGTTGCCATGATGTCTGGCGTTCCCGTACAGCGCATTGCGCAGGCCGAAGGTGAACGCCTGCTCAATATGACCGAAGCCCTGAAAGGCAGTGTCATCGGCCAGGATGCGGCCATCGTTAAAGTGGTTAAATCTATCCAGCGCAACCGTGCCGGACTGAAAGACCCTAACCGGCCAATAGGCTCGTTTATCTTCCTCGGTCCCACCGGTGTGGGAAAAACGCAGTTAGCCAAAGTGCTGGCCACCTATCTGTTCGATAGCGTCGATGCCTTAGTACGCATTGACATGAGCGAATACATGGAGAAGTTCTCCGTATCGCGGATTGTAGGCGCCCCTCCCGGATATGTGGGCTACGAGGAAGGCGGCCAGCTGACCGAAAAAGTCCGCCGCAAGCCATACTGCGTGGTGCTGCTCGACGAAATCGAGAAAGCCCATCCCGACGTGTTCCACATCCTGCTGCAAATGCTCGACGAAGGCCGCCTGACCGACAGTCTGGGCCGCCAGGTGGACTTCCGCAACACGATTATCATCATGACATCCAATATCGGCTCACGGCAATTGACCGACTTCGGCGCCGGAATCGGCTTCAATACCCAAAACCGTACTGCCGCCCAGGAATCGGAACATTCCAAACACGTGGTGGAAAAGGCCCTGAAACGAACATTTGCCCCTGAATTTCTGAATCGCGTGGATGACGTCGTTACATTTAATACTCTCTCAAAAGACGACATTCATAAAATTATTGACATCGAACTGCGTGGCCTTTATGAACGTATGGCCGCATTACATTATTCACTCGTCATTGATGAGGAAGCCAAAAATTTCATCGCCGATAAGGGCTACGATTCGCAATATGGTGCGCGTCCGCTGAAACGGGCTATCCAGAAATATATAGAGGATGAAATGGCCGAGGTTATTCTGCATGCTAATTTCTGCGACGGCGCCACTGTTAATGTTACACTTGACAGCCAAAAAGAGAATGTGGTCATCAATGTGGACGCTCCCATTTCTGCCGCACAATAGTACCCATCCATTCCTGATTTTTTCACATCAGAACGTCCATAAGCGCGGCAGGGCGGTCAACGTGCAGCCAATGTCCGGCGCCGGAAAGGGTTATGAACTGCGCCTCAGGGAAGATGCGGCGTATTACAGGCTCGTCGGATGCGGAAATGTATGGCGACAGTTCGCCCCGCACAAAGGTAACAGGCAGCCTGTTGACCGGCTTCAATGAATCGAACCATTGTTCATTTACTCCCCCAATTATTTCATCAAGCGAATCCAGCAATACCGCGACGTTGTGCCGACATTTAAAGCATCCTGTTCCACTATCGCGACAGAGCGATTTCAGCAGAAACAGAATCATAGCCTGAGCGTTGTAATATTGCGCGAGGAAAGCCTCAACGTCGGCGCGGCGGATAAACTGTCGCTGCTCGATGGTGGCGAGCAGTTGCAGCATGCGTCGGTGCTCTTCGGCATGGCCATCGGGCAGGTAATTTTTTGGGGCGATGTCGAGAACCAGCAGACGGCTGACCAGTTCGGGATGACGGGCCGCCAGCAGCATTGCCGTTTTTCCGCCCATGCTGTGGCCAACAATCACGGCCCTGTTTAGCCCGCGTAATGTCATAAAATTCCGCACATCGGCGCACATGTCCTGATATGTATTCGTCGCGGCATGTGGCGAGCGGGCATGATTGCGGGCGTCAGGAACATACACATGATACCGTGCCGCCAATTGTGCGGCAATGGTCAGCCAGTTGTCGGAGGCGCCACACAGCCCGTGCAGGACGAGCATCGGAACGCCTGCCATGCCCTGCTCCCGAAAGAACAGATTATCTACGACTGCACACATTCGAGATATTCCTGAATGGTTTTGCGCAAGCCGAGATACAGCGCATCTGCAATGAGTGCATGACCAATAGATACCTCCGCAATGAATGGCAGTTTGTCTATCAGGAACTTCAGGTTCTTCATATTAAGGTCGTGTCCGGCGTTAACGCCCAGGCCGAGTTTCTGCGCCAGCGTAGCGGCGACGATAAAAGGGGCGATAGCTGCATCCGCATTTTTGTGATACATGGCAGCGTAAGGTTCGGTGTATAGCTCCACGCGGTCGGCGCCGACAGAGGCGGCAGCTTCCACCATTGCCGGGGCGGCGTCAACGAATATTGAAGCTCTGATGTTAGCTTCATGCAGACGTCCCACAATTTGGCGGAGAAACTGCTGATGTTCTATCGTATTCCAGCCGTGGTCGGAAGTTAGCTGTCCCGGACCGTCCGGCACTAAGGTGACCTGTGTGGGACGCACATCGGTTACAAGCCGCATAAAATCGTCGTCAGGATATCCTTCAATGTTAAATTCGGTGGTTATATGCGGCTTAATATCATATACATCCTGGCGTCGTATGTGCCGCTCGTCAGGTCGGGGGTGTACGGTAATGCCTTCGGCGCCGAACTTCTGGCAATTGACAGCCGCTTCAACTACATTGGGTATCGTTCCCCCGCGCGAGTTGCGAAGGGTGGCTATCTTATTAATATTCACGCTTAACTTAGTCATAGATTTTTGATTCGGAATACAAAAATACAACTTTCCGATAAACGGAATGATTTTTTTCGTAATTTTGTCCCGATTATTTAATCTGAAGGATGATTGTTGCGATTTTTGGGATAACGATAGAGCCGGTATTTTTCCGGAATTTGAATCATTTTGCAGGCTGTTTGGTGTCGCGCGGCATAAAAGTATTCGTTTATGAGCCTTTTTTTGCGCAGTTTATCATGGCGGGAATAGCAGAGGATGTGCGGGCCGCGTGTTCCGTATTTACCGGAGCGGACGAATTGCCTGCCGGATGCCGGTGCATGTTCAGCATCGGTGGCGATGGCACATTACTGCAGGCTGCACGGCAATTGGCGGGTCGCGATATTCCCGTTCTGGGCATCAATTCAGGACGATTGGGGTTCTTGTCGGCAATCTCGTGGGATGAAGCCGAGCGAGCCATCACGCTTATTCCTGACGGCACCTTCCATACGGAGAGCCGCTTGCTGTTGCAGGCCAGCGCGTCCGGCCTGTCCGAAGAGTTCGGATGCGCGCTCAACGAAATCACCGTTACCAAAAAAGACAATGCCGCGATGCTGAAAATAAATATCGCTCTGAACGGCCGGTTTCTTGCCACCTATTGGGCTGACGGGCTTATCGTGGCTACGCCTACCGGGTCCACTGCATATTCATTGAGCGTTGGCGGCCCTATTATGACCCCGGACACCAGAAACATGCTGCTCTCGCCGGTTGCACCGCACAACCTCTCTATACGCCCCATTGTAGTACCCGACCACTACTGCATCACGCTTAATGTAGAAGGCCGCGGGCGACAGTTCCTCATTTCTGCCGACAGCCGCTCGCAGCCGTTAGACTTCCCCTGTGAAATAACCATCAAAAAAGCTCCGTACTGCCTGCGCACAGCCGGATTAGACGACGGCACCTTCTTCCGTGCCCTGCGCGACAAGCTCATGTGGGGAGCCGATAAAAGAAATTAATAAACGCTATGAACGATAAAAAATTAGTCTTCCCCAAAGACATTCTGCAAGTTAATCCGACGCTGGCCTATCTGGGCGGCGAAGGACTGGCGCGGTTCATCATGTATGTTCTGCGGTTCAGTAAGCTGAATAAAATTTATGAACAGATTGGCCACAAACAGGGTATTGAATTTATTGACGCACTGATAGAGTTTCTTGATGTGGACTATCTGCTGCCGCCTGATGATTTGGCAAAAATCCCCGTATCGGGGCCATTTATCATGGTGTCTAACCACCCATACGGCGGACTTGACGGCATACTGCTGATAAAAATCATTAGCCGTGTACGTCCCGATGTGAAAGTGCTGGCCAACTTTTTGCTCAAACGTATAGAGCCTATCAGCGACTACTTCCTTGCCGTCAACCCGTTTCACGAGCACAGGGACGCCACCTCGAACATGGGGGGCATAAAAGGCGCCATCGAGCACCTGAAAAAAGGCGGTGCCCTAAGCATATTCCCGGCAGGAGAGGTGTCCAGCTATGACGCCTCCAATCGAATCATCGACAAACAATGGAGCTATACCGTGCTGAAGTTCATTGCCAAGGCAAAAGTCCCTGTTGTTCCCGTCTATTTTTCGGGGTCTAACAGCTGGCTGTTCCATCTTATGGGGCGTATTCATCCCATGTTGCGTACGGCCAAGCTGCCTTCCGAACTGCTGAACAAGAAGCACCGCAAAATAAAGGTGCGTATTGGGGCGCCGATTTCGGTAGCCGAGCAGGAAACTTTTACGGAGACATATCAGTTCGGGCGCTTCCTGCGGGCCAAGACCTATTGCTTAGACAGCCGCATAGAGGTGAAACGCTTCTTCCGCACAACGCCGGTGCGCCGCCTCAGCAAGCCCGAAGAAATAGCCCCGCCAGCGCCGACATTCGATTTGGTGTCCGAAATAAATGCTCTCGACCCTGAATATATGCTGTTCAGCCTGAAAAATTACACGGTTTATTGCGCCCCCGCAACGGCAATTCCCGTTACCCTCTATGAGATTGGCCGACTGCGGGAAATCACTTTCCGCGAGGTCGGTGAAGGAACTAACCGTGCTCATGACGTCGATGAATATGACCTGTATTATAATCAGCTGTTCATTTGGGATGCAGCCGAATCGCGTCTCGTAGGGGCCTACCGTATCGGACTTGGCGCATCAATATACCACGAATATGGTCGGCAGGGGTTCTATCTGCAAAGCCTGTTCCGCCTCTCCGAAGGGCTGGAACCATGGCTGAAGCTGTCGCTCGAACTCGGTCGCTCGTTTGTGGTGAAAGCATACCAGCGACAGCCACTGCCGCTGTTCATGCTATGGAAAGGCATCCTGTTCTTCCTGCTGAAAAATCCACAGTACAGATACCTCATCGGGCCGGTCAGTATCAGCAATAACTACTCTAAAATATCGAAAGAACTTATTATAAAGTTCATTATGGCCCACCATTTTGACTGGAACCTGGCGCGGTTCGTCAAGTCCCGCAAGGCCTTCAAGTTTAAAACCCAGGATGCCGACCTCAACGTTATCATGGAGAACCTCCCTGACATTAACAAGTTGGACAAATTTATCAGCGACGTTGACGAGTTGAATTCCGGCCTGCCGGTGCTGCTGAAAAAATACATCAAACTGAACGCCAAAATTATAGGCTTCAACGTTGACCCCAAGTTCAACAACAGTCTTGACGGGCTAATCATACTTGACCTCTACGACGTCCCGATGGACGTCATCGAATCGCTGTCGAAAGAAGTGAACGACGGGTCAATTCTAAAACGTTTCTACGATAGCAGAGAATTAGACACATCAATTAAAAAATAAGAAATACAGTATGAAATCTTTCTCATGGGTTCCTAATACAATTACGGCGCTGAACTTGTGTGCCGGTATATTGTCCATATTCTTCAGCATGCACGGGGTCCCCTGCACGGCGGCCTGGCTGATTATCGCCGCGGCAGTGTGCGACTTCCTCGACGGCATGTCTGCGCGGCTGCTGCATGCGTATTCCGAATTGGGGAAACAGCTCGATTCGTTAGCCGATGTGGTGTCGTTTGGCGTGGCTCCTGCCGCAATTTTGGATGCGTTGCCTGTCAACATCAGCTTCGGCATTATGACACTGCTGCCATTATTAATACCGGTGGCGGGCGCTTTCCGGCTGGCAAAGTTCAACATCGATAGCCGTCAAACAAGCAGTTTCTTAGGATTACCAATCCCCGCAAATGCCCTGTTCTTCGCTTCGCTGCCGCTGTTCCTTGAATATGGCAGTTGTCAGGCAATAAAAGACATCATCGTCTCGCAATTATTTTGTGCAACAGCTATCCTGCTCTTTTCATGGCTTATGGTATCGGAAGTGCCAATGTTTTCACTGAAATTTAAGAGCCTCGCATGGCGTGACAACCGGTTCCAGTTTATCTTTCTGGCCATCGCCGCAGTACTGACAGCCATCCTGCAAATCGGCGCCCTGCCATTCATTATTATAGCCTATATCCTGCTGTCGCTGCTGAAACAGTACAGTGCATGACTATTTTTACTATTTTTGCAGTTTAATACAGTGAGAAATGATTGCAGTTAATCCGAAAGCGCGGGGATTGATTTTTGACCTTGACGGCACTGTTGCCGATACAATGCCTGTTCATTTTATAGCGTGGCGGAATGCCGTAGCACAATATGGCATTGATTTTACGCCCGAACTTTTTGAGCCGCTGGCCGGAGTCACGCTCTATGAATCCATAGAGCGGCTTAACGCCATGTTCGGCACCCGGATGGACCCGCAGAAAGTGGGCGATGCGAAAGAAGCTGACTACGAAAAAATCATGCATAAGGCGACGCCCATTAAGCCGGTGGTTGACCTTATACGTGCCCAATATGGGAAGTTGCCTATGGCAGTGGGCACCAGCGGATGGAAGCGTATTGCCGTGAAGACGCTCGAAATTGCAGGCGTCAGGCAGTATTTCGACATTATAGTATCGGCCGAAGATGTTACACGGTATAAACCCAACCCCGATGTATTCCTGCGATGCGCAGAACTGATGGGCGTAGAGCCGCAGTTGTGTCAGGTCTTTGAAGACGGCGCTGCCGGAATTGAAGCCGCATATGCTGCCGGAATGTTCGTTACAGACGTGAAACAGTTTTACAAAGTAACTATTGGCCGTGAACTTTAATCTCGTATCGGACTATCAGCCCACAGGAGACCAGCCCGAAGCAATCCGTCAACTCGTGGAAGGGCTGAACAGGGGGGTGCCGTACCAGACCCTGCTGGGAGTAACCGGTTCCGGCAAGACGTTCACAATGGCCAATGTGATTGCGGCCGTACAGCGTCCGACCCTGATATTAAGCCATAACAAGACCCTGGCAGCCCAGCTGTATGGCGAGATGAAACAGTTCTTCCCCGAAAATGCGGTGGAATATTTTGTGTCATATTACGATTATTACCAGCCGGAAGCATATATCCCCAGCACGGATACATATATCGCTAAAGACCTGAATATCAATGAAGACCTTGACAGGATGCGGCTTAGCACCACCTCGTCGCTGCTGTCAGGACGCAGAGACATCGTGGTGGTCTCATCGGTGTCATGCCTTTACGGTATCGGAAACCCCGAAGATTTCAACGCCAACATAACCGAAATACATACCGGCCAGACGGTCAGCCGCAATCAGGTGCTGTACAGACTTGTGGACGCACTCTATTCACGTAACGACATAGACTTCAAACGCGGCAACTTCCGCGTAAAGGGTGATGCTATTGACGTGTTTCCCGCGTATGACGACATCGCCATAAAAATAATATTCTGGGGCAACGAAATTGAGGAGATTTATCGCTTCGACCCCAAAACGGGAACCAATATGGGCGTACTTGAGCGGGCCGTGATTTTCCCCGCCAATATCTTCGTTACCACTAAAGAGCGCATGCAACAGGCTATCCGCAATATTCAGGACGACATGCTGCTGCAAGTTCAGTTCTTTGAAGACATCGGCAAACCTGTGGAAGCCAAACGCATCAAAGAGCGGGTAGAATATGACATCGAAATGATGCGTGAACTCGGCTATTGCTCAGGCATAGAAAACTATTCCCGCTATTTTGACGGGCGCCAGCCGGGAGGACGGCCTTTTTGCCTGCTCGATTATTTCCCCAAAGACTTCCTCACTATCATCGATGAGAGTCATGTTACGATGCCCCAAATCCATGCCATGTATGGCGGCGACCATTCCCGCAAGATAAATCTCGTGGAATATGGATTCCGGCTGCCGGCCGCAGTGGACAACCGCCCCCTGAAATTCGAGGAATTTGAATCGGTAGTCAATCAGATGATTTTTGTCAGCGCAACGCCGGCCGACTATGAGCTGCAAAAATCAGAAGGTGTTTATACAGAGCAAATTATCCGCCCCACAGGTCTGCTTGACCCCGTGATTGAAGTGCGCCCGTCAACAACCCAGATTGACGACCTCATCAACGAAATACATATTTGTACCGAACAGGGAAGCCGCGTACTGGTTACAACCCTCACCAAGCGTATGGCGGAAGAGCTTACCGATTACCTGCTGAAAATGGGTATAAAAACACGATACATCCATTCGGATGTGGAGACACTGGAGCGGGTCGAAATCATGGAAGCGCTGCGTAAAGGCGTGTTCGATGTGCTGGTAGGGATAAACCTGCTGCGTGAAGGTCTCGATTTGCCGGAAGTGGCGCTTGTTGCAATCATTGACGCCGACAAAGAAGGATTCCTGCGCTCGGAACGCTCGCTGACGCAGACCGCAGGCCGCGCCGCCCGAAACCTCAATGGCCGCGTAATCATGTATGCCGATAAAGTTACTGAATCCATGCAAAAAACCATCGAGGCAACAAACTACCGCCGCAGCAAACAAATAGAGTATAATACCGAACATGGCATAACCCCGACCCAGATTGTTAAAGCAACCCGCCAGATTATCGGCGGGGAATACCGCAGCATTGCCCCCGTCCGCCCATACGAAATGCAGGAGCTGCACCCCGACATCGCTGCCGACCCCGTAGTGCAGTACATGAGCATCACAGACCTGCAAAAAACTGCCGCCAAAACCAAAAAAGATATGGAAGCCGCTGCCAAAGAACTCGACTTCCTCGAAGCCGCCCGCCTGCGCGACGAGATGTACAGGCTACAGGAACTCATCAAAGAGAAAGAACAAAAAATATAATTGTCAGAAATTATATTGCTCAAAAAACGTTAGCGCCGATTCGAGGGCGTTCCACCCGGCCGAAGCGGCCTGCTGATTTACCGCCGCCTGCGACATTGTAAGCAGCTGTCCTGTTTCGGCTTCGCTTTTTCCGTAAAGCCGCCAGAACAGTATTTCACTCTGGCGGGCAGTTGCGCGGTTCAGGATATAGTCGAGCGGCCGCAAGATGCTGTCGAACAGCCGCGTAGTATGTGGCGTTCCTGCATCAAAAAACAGCGTTCTTTTCACGATGGGTCTGTCCTTGTCGGATGTTTTCTGTTGCTCAATAAGGCGGCCGCTGCGAATTATGGCTTCGCCTGTCCAGACGTCGGCAGTTGTTGTTACGGGATACATATCGCCCATGCCTATAGCCGCCCGAATGCCATAGCTTCGGAACAGCCGCTGCATTTTGGCAGCTATTGCAGTTGGCGCTTTACTTTGCGGCACGAAAGATTTTATGCCACATTTGAGCAGCATAACTGTCCGCAAGGCGGCCCCCGGATGCCTGACAACACATTCCACATAATCGCCTTTAACGAGGCGACCGCAGAAGCACGTGCGATTTTTTGTGTTATATTTTGCCGAAAGCAGGTCTAACAGTTCCAGCGTTTTGGCCGTCAATGCCTGCAAATCCCGTGATTCCAGCGACCTCGATGCTACTATGTCTGCCGAAACACATGCATTTTTGTACATCAATTTGTCTTGAATCGGAATTGTATCTTACTGAGCTCGCTGTTGGCATTTTCGATTTTTTCTTTCAGCTTTTCCTTGAATGTCAGCAGTTTATGGCGCAGCTGTTCATCATGCAGGGCAAGGATTTGTGCGGCAAGGATTGCTGCATTCCCGGCGCCATTTATCGCGACAGTTGCTACGGGAATACCCGGAGGCATCTGGACAATCGCTAACAGTGCATCGAGGCCGTCGAATGTGCCTTTAACAGGAACCCCTATGACCGGCAGTGGCGTCATGGCGGCGATAACTCCCGGCAAATGAGCGGCCATTCCGGCGCCCGCAATAATTACTTTCAGCCCGCGCATATCAGCGCCGCGGGCAAACTGCTCAACGGCTTCCGGTGTGCGGTGCGCCGACAGTGCATTGATTTCAAAGGGAATTTCAAACTCGTCGAGGATTTTAGCAGCGCCCGACATCACCTCGTAATCGGAAACGCTCCCCATAATAATACTGACTTTTGGCTCCATTTTCTTCGTTTTTTATCACTTGAAGATTGAGAATAATAGCATAAACGATGCAAAGATAATGCTTTTTTTTACAATAACCCAAATTTTATTTGAACTCAGATGTCAAAAAAGAAATGATTATTCGGAAAACGTTCCCTAGAAGTCCCCTGCGGGACTTGGGGGCGTGGTGTCGTTTGCCTGTCCGTAGGATAAATCCTACGGTTAATAAAGTGCTGTCCCTGCGGGACAGGTCACAATTAACCCTGCAGGGGTTATACATTATTAACCGTATGCTTTAGCGTACGGGGCGTCCCTGCGGGACAGGTCGCAATTAACCCTGCAGGGGTTATACATTATTAACCGTGTGCTTTAGCGTACGGGCTGCTGGTAGAAAACATTATGCCTCACCTTGCCACCGTCCCTGCGGGACGGAATGTTGGTAGAACCATATTCTGTGGCTTGTTGCATACCTTTTGTTCTCCAACGTAAAAAAAAAGGATACGCAGTATTAATAATTTAATTTTTGCCAAAAAAAAACGGGGCAAAGTTTTAGATGTATAGTTTTTTTCTTTAATTTAGTTCTTTGAAACGGAGCCGCTAATTGCGGGCATTCGTGCGATACAGACGGGAGAGTAATGTAAGTAATTATGAATCAATGCATTAAAAGGAAGGAGTAAGTGGAAAACGATTTTTCGTTAACTGGAGAGCTTAAGAAGTATTTTGGGTTTGACCGCTTTAAGGGTCAACAGGAGGATGTCATCCGGAACGTTCTGGCAGGCAGGGACACGTTTGTGTTGATGCCTACCGGCGGGGGCAAGTCGCTGTGCTATCAGCTGCCTGCGATGATAATGGACGGCACGGCTATTGTGATTTCGCCGTTGATTGCGCTGATGAAGAATCAGGTTGACCAGTTGCGCAGTCTTGGCAATGAGGATTCTATTGCCAGCTTTCTAAATTCGACGCTGTCAAAGCCGGCCATTTTGCAGGTCAAGGACGACATCATTGCCGGCCGTACCAAGTTGCTGTATGTGGCGCCCGAATCGCTGACCAAGCCGGACAATATTGATTTTTTGCGGATGGTGAAGATTTCGTTCTATGCCATCGATGAGGCCCACTGTATTTCGGAATGGGGGCATGACTTCCGGCCTGAATACCGGCGTATCCGTCCTATTATTCAGGAAATCGGCATGGCGCCTATCATGGCGCTCACAGCAACAGCCACCGCAAAAGTGCAGCATGACATCCAGAAGAACCTCGGCATGTTGGACGCCACCGTGTTTAAGGCCTCGTTCAACCGCCCCAACCTCTACTATTCAGTACGCGCAAAAATCAAACCGGAAACCCAGATTATCAAATATATTAAGGAAAATGAGGGCAAATCGGGCATCATATATTGTCTCAGCCGCCGCCGCGTGGAAGAGTTGGCCGAGCTGCTGGTGGTTAACGGCATTAAGGCATTACCCTATCATGCAGGTATGGATGCGGTAACCCGGGCAAACAACCAGGACAGGTTCCTGCTGGAAGATGTGGACGTCATCGTGGCGACTATCGCTTTCGGAATGGGCATTGACAAGCCGGATGTGCGTTTCGTTATTCATTATGACATCCCCAAGAGTCTCGAAGGATATTACCAGGAAACAGGCCGTGCCGGTCGGGATGGGGGAGAGGGGCAATGTATAGCTTTCTATTCTTATAAGGACATTCAGAAGATGGAGAAGTTCATGATAGGCAAGCCCATTGCCGAGCAGGAAATCGGGCGACAGTTGCTGCTTGACACCGCCTCATACGCCGAATCAGCCATTTGTCGCCGGATAATCCTGCTTAACTACTTCGGGGAGCAGCTGAAAGAATCGTGTGGCAATTGCGATAACTGCCTCAACCCGCGCGAGCAGATTGAAGCCTCTGACGAGGTGCGCCGTGCCCTGATGGCTATCGACGAGGTCAATGAGCAATATAAGGCCGAGCATATTTCCGACATCCTGACGGCAACGATGACCTCCGCGGTGAAGTCGTTCCACCATGACGAGCTGGAGGCTTTCGGCAATGGCGACGACCACAGCCCCCGCTTCTGGAATGCGGTGTTCCGGCAGAGTATGATTGCAGGCCTTATTACTAAGGATATTGAGAACTACGGAATACTTAAGCTGACCAAAAAAGGGCGCGATTTTATCAAATATCCGAAGCCGTTTCTGCTGGTGCGTAACCACAACTATGACGAATTGGAAGAGGAAATCGGCGCTCCCGAGAGCTCAGCCGGAGACCCCGAACTCTTCGAGATGCTGCGTGAACTTCGCTCCGAAATCGCCCGCAGGCATAACCTGCCCCCTTACGTGATATTTCAGGACCCCTCGCTCGCCGACATGTCTATTCAATATCCTGTTACCATCGAAGAACTCAAGAACGTGCAGGGCGTTGGCGAAGGTAAAGCCCGCCGTTATGGCGCCGACTTTGTGAAGGTCATTAAGGCATACGTCGAGGACAACGAAATTGAGCGCGCACAGGACATGGTGGTCAAAAGCGTGGCCAACAAATCGAAAATAAAAGTCAATATCATCCAGTTTATTGACCGCAAAATCCCGCTGACCGACCTCGCCGATTCGCTCAATCTGACAATGGATGAGCTGATTACGGAAATAGAAACCATCGTAAATTCCGGCACCCGTATAAACCTCGAATACTATCTGAACGATATTCTGGAACCCGAAAGGCAATATGAAATATTCGACTATTTCAGGACAACAGAGACCGATTCTATTGAGCAAGCCTACCGCGAGTTCTGCGACAGCGAGACGCCGGAAGAATATATCCGCCTGATGCGACTTCAATTTATATCAGAGATGGGTAATTAACTGAAATATATAACTATGAAGAGAAATATTTTAAATATATGTTTAGTTTTATTGATGACCGCCGCCTGCAAGGATGTCTGGAAAACACCCCCGTCGGCACGGCTGATAGCCTCAATAAAATTCTCGCTCGAAACCGAACCCGTTATGCTCTCCGTTAAAGGCGACGGCAACGACAGCCTGCTGTTTAACATGGAAAATGTGCAGGAATTTGGGCTGCCTCTGCGGGCGAACTTCCCCGATACCCGCTATATTTTGGCTTTCGATACGGTGAGCGTCCCCGATATTATGATAATTGAACATCAGGATTCCCTGATTTATGAATCGCTCGAATCGGGGTTCTATTACACTTTTAATATCACAAAAATCAGCTATTCCACTAACCGCATAGACTCGGTGGCGATGGTGAGCACCACAGTAACAGAAGACTGGCATGAAAATATTATACTGTATCTTAACAATCTGCCTGACGACGATGCTGACGCTGAATAGCGCCGCACAGGAGCAGGAATTTAAACGGAAGCCTAAACGTGCCGACGATTTTATCCGCATGGAAGGGTTGCGGCTGGGCGTTGACCTGACCCGGCCGTTCCAATCAATGTGGACCAAAGGCGACCGCATGGGGCTGGCTTTCAGCGCCGATGTGGAGCTCGTTCCCAACATCTTCCCTGTTGTCGAGGCGGGCGCCGAATCCTATAAAATTGACCACGACTATATTAATTATAACAGCTCCGGCGGATTTGTCCGCCTCGGCCTCGACTATAACCTGCTCGAAGCACAGGACCCGTCCGAAAGAAGCACTTTGTATGTCGGCTTCCGCTATGGACTTAGTGTGTCCACCCAGCAGATAGAATCATACACCCTCAATAATTATTGGGAGACTGTTTCCGGCGCCTTCCACGCGCAGACTTATGGCGCACAATGGCTCGAAGGGGTGTTCGGAATGACCGGAGAAATCATGAAAAATCTCTATCTCGGATGGTCTATACGCCTGAAAGTCAACGTCTATCAGGGCAGCAAGCATGATATGCCCCCAGCCTCTTTCAATGCAGGATATGGCAAAACAGCCAAGTCCCGCTTCGATATGACATATTCCCTTTACTACACTATCCCCTTTAAATTTCACCGGCCTGAGAAGAACGCAAAATGAATCACGGGGAATGAAAACAGGCTGACAGACGGCATAAATTAAACCGGACTGTATCATTGGGGCTACCGTAAGGTATCATACTCACAAGTACCCTCGCCGGGAATCGAACCCGAATTTTCGGTTTAGGAAACCAACGTTCTATCCATTGAACTACAAGGGCAATTCCAATTGCGGCGCAAAGGTAGTGATTTTTTCGTTCCTCAAGTACCCGCCGCCATAAAAAACGTCTTCCGCAAATATTCTGCGGACTTATGAAACACAAAAGACAGAAAAAGTTATTATTACGGTTACATTATCAGACTGTCGCCACAAATCGGGCTGTTATTGAGGGCATTTTAGAAAACGCAACGGAATAATGATTATTTTTGCAGTCGGAAAAAGAAAAACACGTATCGTTGTAACATGTATTTAGAGAAAGAGCTACTGATATTCTCGCCGTTTGAGGCGCCGGATGTGAATGTGATAAAAGAGGCGCAGAAAGCCGGAGCCGTTCCGGTTCTTCAATTGGGCAGAGACCGGGCCATTGCCCAACGCGCATTGAACGACCTTGCCGCATTGCAGGAACCTTTTGGTATATGCTTCGCTGTGGGCGCCCCATTGCAGTTAGAATTACCCAAAAATATCAACAGAGTTATCGCGCCGTATGGCCAGAAAGTTTCCTGCCCTGACACTGTTGAACGGCTCTGGCAGGTACATTCTTTAAAGGAAGCTGCAAGCGCCATCAAGAAAGGCGTTAAGGCGCTGATTTTAAAGGGCAATGAAGGGGCAGGACGTGTGAGCGACGAATCTGCGTTTATCCTTTTTCAGCAGGTGATGAACAGGTATGCCGACTGCGGCGTAAGGCTCTATTTGCAGGGCGGCATGGGGATTCATTCCTCTGCGGCGGCGCTGGCGCTGGGCGCTTCCGGCGTGGTGTTCGACAGCCAGATAGCGCTGATGAGTTCATGCCGTCTGCCCAAAGAACTGCGCGAATTACTGCGTGTATTGAGTGGCAACGAGACCGCCGTGATTGACCGCTTCCGCGTACTGCTGCGCAACAATTCCCCCCAATTGCCGGAACCTCCCGCTTTTGCCGACTTGGAACCATACCTTGGCGGACTGGATGTGGCTAAAAACTACATTCCAATGGGGCAGGACATTGCCCTTGCGGTGGACTTTCAGGAACGGTATGGCGACTTGCGCACGTTAGTCAGCGCTTTTTGGCAGGCTGTGGAAGGCCATGCGGCGCAGGCAAAAAAACTGCATCCGCTAAGTGCGGATAACCTGCTGTGCAACAGGCTGAAAATACATTACCCCATTGCTCAGGGCCCGATGGCGCGGGTGAGCGACGTCCCCCGATTTGCCGACAACGTGGCAACGGCGGGCGCATTGCCGTTCTTAGCCATGAGTATGGCTTCGGGGGAGGCGGCACAGCAATTGCTGGGCGATACCAAAGCCATGCTGGGCGACAAGGCATGGGGCGTCGGAATACTCGGCTTCATTCAGCCGCAGGTGCGCGAGGAGCAGACCCGCCTTATCATCGCGGCCCGGCCAAATGCGGTACTCATCGCCGGCGGACGGCCCTCCATCGCCAAACCCTTTGAAGAGGCGGGAATCACCACCTTCCTGCATGTGCCCTCGCCGGCTCTGCTTGATATGTTCCTGAAAGAGAAATCGCATAACTTCATCTTTGAGGGACGCGAAAGCGGCGGCCACATAGGCCCGCTGTCGAGCCTCGTGCTGTGGGAGAAGCAAATAGGTATTCTGCTGCGCGAAGACCATCCCGACCGGTTTAACCTGCTCTTTGCAGGCGGTATTCATGATGCGCTTTCGGCGGCTTTCGTATCGCTCATGGCGGCCCCCTTAGCGGCCAAAGGCGCCGGAATTGGCGTCCTGATGGGCTCTGCATACATCTACACCAACGAGGCGGTAACGTCAGGGGCCATACTGCCGAACTATCAGAAACGGGCTATTGTTCAAAATGAAACTGTTATTCTCTCTTCGGCGCTCGGCCAGGACACGCGGGCATTGCCCTCACCGTTTACCGACTTCTTCCATGACGAGAAGAGACGGCTGACAGCCGAAAAAACCGACAGCCTTGAGATGCGCATCTATCTCGAAGAGCTCAATATAGGACGCGGGCGCGTAGCTGCCAAAGGCATTGACCGTGTTGACGGTCAATTAATCGAAGTGCCGGACGAAGAGCAGGCCAACAAGGGGCTGTATATGCTCGGCGAGATTGCCGCGTTGAAAAATAAAGCATTAAGCATCAAGGAGCTGCACGAACAGGTGGCTGTTGACGGCGACGCCCTCGTTGCAGCATTACCCGACATTAATATCGTTCCGCCCAAGGCGCAGCCTTTGGATGTGGCAATTATCGGCATGGCCTGCATATTGCCGCAAGCCCGCAATATGGAAGAATACTGGCGCAACATCCTGCTCGCCAAAGACTGTGTTACGGAAGTTCCCGAAGGGCGCTGGAATAAGGACGTTTATTACAACCCCGACACGAAGGATACTGATTATATTCCGTCGAACTGGGGCGGCTTTATTCCCACGATAGATTTCGACCCGCTCGAATTTGGGATGCCGCCGCAATCGATGGCTTCAATAGAGGCGGCGCAGTCGCTCAGCCTCTTAGTAGCCAAGCAGGCCTTGCTCGATGCGGGTTATACCGACCTGGATGCCGCCGACTTCAGCAATACCTCTGTGATTTTCGGCACCGGCGGTCCGGCTGATTTGGCGGGTGCCTATTCGTTCCGCATCGGGGGGAAGCAGATATTCGGCGAGCTTCCCGAAAAAATCAAGAACGCCTTTCCGAAGCTGACCGAAGATTCCTTCGCGGGCGTCCTGCAAAATGTCATCTCCGGCCGCATCGCCAACCGCCTCAACTTCGGCGGCCGCAACTTCATCGTTGATGCGGCCTGCGCCTCCTCGCTGGCAGCCCTCGAACTCGCCTGCCAGGAACTCGTCAGCGGACATGCCGACCTCGCCTTAGCCGGCGGCGCCGACCAGCATAACAGCATCGGCGACTTCGCCATGTTTAACAGCACTCATGCCCTGTCCAAAAAAGGCTACTGTGCCTCATTTGACGCCGATTCCGACGGCATAGCCATGGGCGAAGGCTTCGCGGTGGTGGTATTGAAACGCCTCGACGACGCCCTGCGCGACGCCAACCGCATCTATGCCGTCATCAAAGGTGTGGGAGGCAGCAGCGACGGCAAAAGCCTCGGCATGACCGCCCCCAACCGCAACGGCCAGATAAAAGCCATCCGCCGCGCTTACCAGTGCGCCGGAATTTCCCCCGCCAAAATCGAAATGATTGAAGCCCATGGAACAGGAACCGTCGTCGGCGACCGCACCGAACTCAAAGCCCTCACCGACGTGTTCACCGACGCGGGCGCAACCGCCGGACAGACATTGCTCGGCTCGGTGAAAACCCAGATAGGACACACCAAATGCACCGCCGGATTAGCCGGAATCATCAAAACCGCCCTCGCGGTATATCACGGCGTCCAGCCGCCAACTATTCACCTCAAAAAACCCAATACCTATTATAATAGCCGTACAAATCCCTTCGTTTTCAACATGCAACCGGGAATATGGGGCAGCCATACGCGGCTGGCAGGCGTCAGCGCCTTCGGATTCGGCGGCACCAATTACCACGCAATCATAGAGAGTTATGACAGCGCCCCCGAATTTAGCGCCATGCGGCTGTGGCCCTCAGAACTGTTCGTCTTCCGCGGCGACACGCCCGACGCGGCTAACCGCCTGCTGCAACAGACAAAAGCCCTGCTTGAGGCCTCTAATACCTTGAGTATAAGAGATATAGCTTACAGCCTTGCCGTGTATTCCGACAAACCGATACAGCTGTCCATCGTTGCTTCTACAGCCGACGAGCTGCAACAGCGCCTCGACGAGGCCATACAGGGCAAGACGGCCAGCGGCGTCTTCCGGCGTAATGTCCGCGACGGCAAAACGGCCTTCCTGTTTTCCGGCCAGGGCAGCCAGCGCATCAATATGGCGCGGGAGCTGTTCGTCAACTTCCCCTGGCTGCGGGAACTGCTGAAAGGGCATCCCGAATATGCGAAGATTATGTTCCCGAACATGGCCTTTGACGAGGCCACCCGCAAGGCGCAGCAAGCCCTCATTACCGATACGCGCAATGCCCAGCCGACACTGGGAATCGTGGATTTGGCAATCGCGCAGTTCCTCAGTTATGTCGGCATAGAGCCGGACATGGTCGCCGGGCACAGCTATGGCGAGCTGCCTGCGCTGTGTTTCGCGGGAGTCTTTGCGCCCGACCGCCTCGTGCCGCTAAGCCGCAGCCGTGCTGACGCCATCCTCGCCGCCACAGGAAAGGGTACGGACAACGGCAAGATGCTGGCTGTAAGCCTGTCGGCCACAGAACTCACCCCCCTGCTGGCAGGTGTGCAGGATGTATGGGCTGTCAACTTCAACTCGCCAAAACAGACCGTTTTAGCCGGCACGAGCGCCGGAATCGCCACATTCGCCAAACAATTGAGCGCTAATGGAATCAGCAGCAGGGAACTGAACGTGGCCTGTGCATTCCACACGCCTCTGCTGAGCGATGCGCCGTCGCTGTATGCAGCTGATTTGCAGGATGTTAAATTCAGTGCGCCACGCATTCCCGTGTGGTCGAACACCACCGCCAAACCCTATCCTGCCGCTGCCAAAAGCATAAAAAACCGCATGGCAGAACATTTGGTTAAGCCCGTACAGTTCGTCTCCGAACTCGAGAACATGTTTGCCGACGGCGCACGGATTTTCATCGAAACCGGCCCGGGCAACGTGCTGACCGGCTTAGTAAATGCCACTCTCGGCAAAGAAGTTACAGCCATTGAGAGCGAAAATAAACTCACCGATTCCATAACCGGTCTGCTCAATGCCATAGCCGCATATATTTCCACCGGAAAAACCGTTGCCTGTGAGCGGCTGTTCACCGGCCGTGGCGCCACCCACCTCGACCTCGACAATCCGGCGGAATACCGGCGCAAGCCCACCGTGTGGCTGCTCAACGGTCAGGGCGGCGTTCCGGCCAACGGCAAGATGCCCGCTCACGGCGCATACCCCATCGTGAAGCCGCTGATGAACCTCAACGCGGTGGGAATGAGCGCCCCCAGCGGCAAATCGGACGCCGTTATGATGGAATATCTACAGACGATGCGAACATTAGCTCAAAATCAACGCGATGTCATGCTCGGCTTCCTCGGACATACGCCCCCGCCGGCTTACACCTCCGAGGCGCCCGCCGTACAGCCGCCAAAAACGCTGGTGCGCGAAGTGGAAGAAACCGTCGCCCAGGTGATTTCGTCAACCGAAAACCTGACCCCCGAAAGAATTAAAGAGCTGCTGCTCGACATTGTAAGCGAAAAAACCGGCTATCCTGTGGAGATGCTGGGCATGGACCAGGACCTTGAGGCCGACCTGAGCATTGATTCCATAAAGCGCATGGAAATTATCGGCGCCCTGCGCGACCGCCTCAATATCACCGGCGAGATGGAAGAGACCGAAGACGCCCTCGAAAAGATTGCCTCTATAAAGACGCTGAACGGGCTGATTTCGTGGATTTCGGAACTGCTCAGCGGGGACGGCGTCCCTGCCGATGCGCCCGCGTCGGCCCCTGCCCAGCTGCCCGAAGCTCCCGAAACACCCGCCCTGCCCGAAGCCACCGCCGCACAGGCAGTGTTCACCGCACAGGGAAAACCGCTCACTATACCCGACACCGTTACCGAAATGGAACGGCTGCTTTATGACTTCCGGGAAAAAAGCGCCGCCACCTGCAAACAACTGTCTATCAGCGGAAAAAAGTTCGCCATAGCAGACGACGGCCGCTATGCGCCTGCCCTGAAAGCCGCACTCGACGCCGCCGGCGCCGAAGCAACAATTGTCAGCAGCGACAGCGACCTGACAGAATACAACGGCCTTGTGGTTGTGGCAAGTCCCGCCGCCCCACGGCAGTTCACCGTGATGGACGTCTTCGACATGCTGAAACGCTGCGACATGAGCCGCCTTGCATGGGCGCTCGTGCTGAGCGATACCCCCGCCCATATCAACGCTATTGACGACGTCAAGAAAATTCAGGGCTTTTCAGGCCTCACCAAAACCCTGCTGCGCGACTGCAACCAGCGCATCAACAAGCGACGGCACGGCCAGGAACCCACCTTCCACCCCCGTACGGCCCTGTTCTATCAGCCATTTGACGAAAAAAACCTCCCACAAACCGTCATCGATGAACTGACCGCTGACGACGAGGGCGAAATATTCTACCGCGACGGCAAACGCTGCACCCTCGAATATCGCACCGTGCCCATAGATGTGACCGCTCCCCGGACGCTCGAACTCGACAACGACGCCGTTGTCATCGCTTTCGGCGGCGCGCAGGGCATCTCGCCGACGCTGCTCCGCAAAATCGCCACCGAATACCCGTGTCGCTACATCGTGGTGGGCCGCTCGCAAGCCCCCTCCGATGCCTGGGATAAATATAAAGAACTCGAATCAAAAGAACAGATAAAGAAGTTCCTGCTCACCGAAGAGCAAATGAAGTCGCCCGCCGAGATTGAAAAGAAGGCCGCAAAAATCTTCAAAATCAATCAGGTGCGGGTGAATCTGGAAAAAATCCGCGAATCAGGCGCCGAAGTGCTCTATGAATCGCTCGACATGCGCGATGAAGCCGCATTACGGGCCTTCATCAGGCGGATATATCAAACATATGGCCGAATTGACGGCGTCTATCAGGCCGCCGCCATCCTCGAAGACAAGCTGTTTGTCCACAAGACGCGCGAATCGTTCATGAACGTTTACAGCACCAAAATCACGCCCTTCCATGTGCTCCTTGAGGAGTTGCACCCCGACCTGAAATACTGGCTGATATTCAGCAGCGGCTCCTCGCTGTTCGGCAGCCGCGGGCAGTCGGATTATGCCGCCGCCAACAGCATCTTCGATATTGGGGCGGAATTTCTCAAGCTCAAGTTCTCCGGCCGCATCGTGGCCGTAGCCTGGGGGCCGTGGGAAGGCGCGGGCATGGTCTCCGACCTGTTAGCCGTGGAGTTCCGCAAGCGCAACATCCCCCTGATTCCCCTCGAAGTGGGCGCCGAATACCTCGTCAATGAGCTTAAATATGGCACCGCCTGCAACACCTTCGCCGTCGCCTGGCCATTCCTCGACCAGTATTAGAAAAATGGTTATATTTGCAGCCGGAAAATAATTTTGGCATATCTTAAAAGATGAGGACAACTTCGGACATAGAAAGACTTTTGCCGGAACTCGATAATTGCATGGCCGATGAACTTGAAGCTCAGGATTTAGACTTCAAACAATGGGATGCAACAAGTCGGGACAAGGCAGTAAAGACGGCTGTACAGATGGCGGTTTGCATGGTAAATGGCGGCGGTGGAACAGTGGTTTTCGGTATCGCCGACCATATAAAAGGGCGCAACAGGGCGATACTTGGCGTCCCCCCTGAAATTAATACGGATATTTTGAAGAAAGCCGTATATGAGCAGACCGACCCGCGTATAATGCCTGTTTTTGAGGAACTGAAAGTTAAAGAGGGGACGGGACGATTACTGTTGATGCAAATATACCCCGGAATGCCACCACATACTGACACCGCAGGACGCGCCACAATCAGAGTGGGCAAAGAATGTCTGCCTTTAACGGGTACAATGCGGCGGAAAATTGCTGTGGAAACAGGTGAAACTGACTATATGGCGGATACCGTATGTCCCGCCGAAAATGGTTTCCTGTCGGCCATCGCCATGGCAAATATCCGCAAAATGGCGCTCGCAGAACGTGCCGCTAACGATTTGCTGTCCCTGTCTGACATGGACTTGTTGAAAGCGCTGAAATTAATTCGGGAAAAAGAGCTTACGCGGGCCGCTGTATTTATCGCAGGAAATGATGATGCAATCAGAAAATTCTTGCCCTCCTATAACTGGACCTTCCTGCAGATGCAATCAGATACGGATTATATTAACCGCTATGATGCCGCAAGTTCTATTGCGTCATCAGTGTTGCGCATCGAAGAGTTGATTGTCCCGTTTAATCCTGTAACCACATACAAAAAGGGCATGTTTCATTTCGAGTACCGTGTATGGCCGGAAATCGCAATCCGCGAATCTCTCATGAACGCTTTTTGCCATGCCGATTTCCGGATTCCGGGACCGATTATGATTAAAATTTATCCTAACTCTCTGGAAATTAGCAATAACGGCAATTTTATCGCCGGCATTACGCCGGAAAATATCCTTCACCACCAACCGGCCGCCAGAAACCCGCTGCTCGTGGATGCTCTTACACAGTTGCGGTTAGTCAACCGCAGTAATCTCGGTATAGGACGGATGTATTCTTCCCTGCTGATGGAAGGTAAAGAACCGCCAAATATACAGGAAATCGGGAACTCTGTAAAAGTATCGTTCTTTAAACGGGAACTGAATCCTGCTTTCAGGACTTTTATCGCCAATGAAAGTGAACGGGGGCAGGATTTGGCCGTTGATGAGATGCTGCTTTTGCTCTACCTTTTGCAGCATCATGAAATCGACACCGCCACGGCAATGCGCGTATGCCAGCGCAATGAGACCGATATTCATGAACTGACCTCAACAATGGAGAAAAAAGGCTACATGGAACGCGGCGGCTCCGGACGGGGATTATATTGGAACATTCGCTCGAAACTGTATCTCTCTCTGTCGGAAATAACCGATGGCGAAAGCCGCAAAAGGATAGACTGGGAAGCCGCAAAAACCCGTATTCTAAGCATACTGAAAGAACGGGCAAAACACGGAGAGAAAGGCCTGAATAACAAAGAAATCCGCCAAATAACAAAATATGACAGAAACCACGCCTACAGACTGATGGCAGAACTGCGGGCTGAAAATACTGACCTGCATATAATTAATAAAGGTAGATACAGCATGTATGTACTGGCCAATGCTTTTGAGCATTAAACTGCGCATTGAACCGCCCCCAATGCTTAATCCAATGCTTTTGAGCATTAAACTGAGCATTAAAATAAACACCGGAAGATACAGCTATAAATCGCATTTCTGCCATGTATCAGATTCGCTCACATCCAAAGCCCTGAAAGGGCATAATCCGGTCGATTGCGTCCTTTCAGGGCTTTTTTTGAGAACGCACCGATTTTCCACAGGGCGTTGCCCTGTGCTAATGATTCCACCCTTTCAGGGGGAGATTATATGCGATGTTTATTAAAAATGCTAAGCCACAGACTATATATGTCAATAGAACCGTCCCCCGACCGTCCCCCGACCGTCCCCCGACCGCCCGCCAACTGCCCCCCGACCGCCTCCCGACCGTCCCCAACGTCCCAAAACATCCATAACCAATACCCCGAAAAATCGCCCTTTCTGAACTGTATGTAAACCAAATGTAAATTTTTTGAGATGAGTTAAAAAAATATTTTTTGGGGGGAAGTATTTTTTTCGGGGAAAAAAGTGTCGGCAGGGGGGCTGTTTTCGGTATGCGCAATATTATGAGATTTTTTGATGATAACCCTTTTCAATATTGAGTTGAATCGCGAAAAAAATGCAGGAAAATCACGTGTTTTAACATTTTTAGTTAAAAAATGTAAACACAAAAGTCGTATTTTTAATATAAAAAGTCGTATTTGCAACATTCAGGTATGATTTTTTTACCGAAAAAGTTTTTACATTTGCAACGAAATTGATTTGCTGATGTAAGCACGAGACAAACGTTGAAACGATGATTTTTATGGAAACGATTTATGACATAAAGTATTTGATGCAACTGACAGACAATGCAGTTGGGACACGACGCCCGGTCTCCGCGTTGCGGATGGACGGCAGGGGCGGTATGCCGGTGCGCTATGCGGCGGGCCATACCGGTGATGCAATTTTTCCGATATTTTGGAATCTTGACGTCAGCTCTCCCGACGGCGGTCAGCCATCTACTGTCGGCGTATCTGCGGCTGCGGCCACAGCCACGCCTGATGTTATTTTTTCGTCAACTGTGCTCAATTTTGGCACCGTTTCTGCCTCAATGTCGGAAATTATGCTAACACACACACACACACACACACACACACACACACACACACACACACACACACACACACACACACACACACACACACACACACACACACAGAGACAATAAAGAAAATACTGTTATGCGGCCAGACAGTG
>JAISSS010000130.1 GCA_031272965.1 Bacteroidales bacterium
CAGGCCAACTTTTTACCAATTTTATTGCAAGATTGAAACCGTCATTCGGCAACATCCTGCTGTCGCCATCCTGCTGTGCGTATTGATTTTCGCTAACTGGTTATGGAACATTTTTAAAGGAATCTGAGCAGTTACGCAGCTATTACTTAAATTCACAGCGTGTCCGCTGCCGCCACCGCTCAATTACGGCAAGCATGTCGTCAGGCAACTCCGAATCGAAATCCATTTGCTGCCCAGTAACGGGGTGGGTGAATCCCAACGTCTTGGCATGTAATGCCTGCCGCGGCAATAGAGTGAAACAGTTTTGCACAAATTGCCGGTATTTCGGGAAATCTGTTCCCCACAATATGCGATTGCCTCCGTATGTTGCATCATTGAACACCGGAAGCCCGATGTGGGCAGTATGTACCCGTATTTGATGAGTGCGACCGGTTTCGAGCCGACATTCTACGAGGGTTGTATAGCCAAACTCTTCCAACGTCCGGTAATGAGTAACTGCCGGTTTGCCGTTGCTGCCGTCCGGGAACACTGTAAATGTCTGGCGATTTTTGGGATTGCGGCCTATATGACCGGCGATGGTGCCTTCCGGCTCTTTGAGACGTCCCCACAGCAGGGCAATGTATTCCCGTCGTGAGCTCTTCTCAAAAAACTGGCGCCCAAGTTCGGCCCTTGCAAATTCGGTCTTGGCCACGACCAGCAGCCCCGATGTATCCTTGTCGATGCGATGTACCAGTCCGGGACGCGGGTCGTCGCCCTGAAACATGAGCAGGTCACGGAAATAATATGCCAGTCCGTTGACCAACGTACCTGTATAGTTGCCGTGTCCGGGATGAACCACCAATCCGGCCGGCTTATTGACCACCAGAAGGATGTCGTCCTCATAAACGATGTTCAGCGGGATGTTTTCCGGCACTATGGAGAACTCGTGACGGGGATAGTCTAAAACTATGGATATTTCGTCGGCCGGTTTTATGCGGTAGTTTGATTTTTCGGGGACGCCGTTCACGCGGATGTAGCCGGCCTCGGCGGCCTGCTGAATACGTGTGCGGGTGATGTTGATAATTTTCCCGGCTAAGAACTTGTCCATTCTCACAGGCGACTGCCCCATGTCAACCGAAATATGGAAGTGTTCAAAGAGCTCGTCCGGCGCATCAGCGTCATCAGCGAGGCTATTGTCGCGTTCCTCACTCATCTGTGTCAGGAATGTCTGAATTGTTGTCGCCGCTGTCGGACATGGGGGCTGCATATTTGTCCTTATTGAGAGTCAGCCACAGCACGATAGCGTTGACGGGGTCAATATTTTCGGACGATGATGGCGGTGGCAGCTGCTGCCATACGCAAGCGGCGGCAGAATCGCTGGCGTTGACAACCGTTTCGTCAAAGATAAGGCCGCCGACATTGAGATAATGCGTGGCGAGTGCCTGCTTTGCCGCCTCTATGGTCATGCCTTTGAGGTCGGGAATTTCCATGAGCATACTGCCACTGCCCTGCCCGACGACCAAATCAATAACAGTGCCTTTATCAATCAGGCGTCCGGACTTGATATCGGCGCCGCGATATTTCTGCGCCATAACCAAATCCCGTGGCGCCGACGGCTGGTAATCAATATGTCCAAGGTTCAAACCGACCGATTCCATTGTGCTTATGGCCTGCCGCAATGAGATGCCCGTCAGCCGCGGCACCATCACCTGTTCGGGCTTGCTGGCACAAACGGTGAGGAATATCTTACGCCCGCGCTTGACAAGAAACCCTGCCGCGGGGCTCTGCGCTATGACCGTACCGGGCTTCGCAGTGCGCAGGTATGCCGAATCTATCACGACATACTGCAAATCATTCTGCGCTGACAGCGTCCGCACCTGAGAGAGGTCTAAGGCCGAAAAATCAGGCACCGGATAGGCCTGACCATGCCGCGTGTAACGCCCCAGCGTAAAGAGTACTGCAAAAAAAACAGCCACCGTTATGCCCAACGCAAGCAATACGTTAAGCAAAAATACGCGGCTGGTAAAAAACGACTTAAGGCTCATAATGAACAGCTTAATCGAATTTGAACGGAAAGGATAATAAATTATCCCTTCCTCCTGATTTCATCAGAAACCGTTAGCTTTTTCCGGCCTTTTGCGCGGCGGGCTTTCAGCACTAACCGACCGCCCAAATCGGACATCCTTTCACGAAACCCGTGCTTGTTCCGGCGCTTCCGGTTCGAGGGTTGAAATGTTCTTTTCATATTTAAAAACTATTTATTGTTTCAACTAAAATTTCGGACTGCAAAGGTAAACTTTTTTTCAGTCCGCCATTCCATTTACCCCCGAAAAAAACCATTTAGAGGGCAAATGTTAACTGTTTGCTATGTGAGGCTGAAGTAATCCGAAAATTATGTAGGCCACAACGAGCGTAAAAATGACGTTAAACCCCTGAGCGCCGAGAAATACCCATCCCGCTTTGCGATTCCCCCTGTTCAGCAACGCCTTGAAATCGGTTTCGAGGCCGATGGAGACAAATCCCATTGTGAACCACAGGTTCTGGAACTGCTTCATAGCGCCCGTTACCGGCTTGTATTCGCTGCCCGCAAAAAAAACGGAAAACAGCAGAGAAACAAAGATGAATCCCAGCACAAATTTCGGGAACCGCTCCCATATTACACGCAGTCCGGGACGTGCGACCGCCGCATCGGACGCATGACGGGATACGTTCCAATAGATGGCAATGAGGAAAGCTGCAATGCCCAGCAACACATTCTGGGAGAACTTCACTATGGTCGCCACTTCCAACGCCTTGTCGCCATACAGCGTCCCAGTGGCTACCACCGCCCCGGTAGTATCAATGGTGCCGCCAATCCATGCGCCCGCAACAGCCGGTTCCAACGACAGCAGACGTGCCAGAAACGGCATGATAATTATCATCGGAACAGCTACTATCAACACCAATGACACCACGTATGACAGCTTCTTCGGGTCGCCTTTGATGGCACCGGCGCTGGCTATGGCCGCCGATACCCCGCAAATGGACACCGCACTCGACATCATAACCGACATCTCGCCATCAATTCCCGTCCGCCGACACAGCCAAAACGAAAAATACCACACCCCAAATACCACTATCACCGACTGCACCAGCCCCCACCAGCCCATAGTGAGCAGATTCTGAAACAGAATGGTGGCGCCAAGAAATATCAGGCCGGTCTTAATATACAGCTCGGACGACAAACTGCGCCGCAGCCAGCCCGCCGTCCCGACAGTATTGTTGAGTAGCAGCCCGATGAGCAGACTGAATATCACTGTCTCAAGGCCCCAATGATTAACGGTCTTGTTGCCCCCGATAAATGAGGCCAGCGTAGCCAGCAGAAATATCACGGGAAAACCAGCCGCCGACCGCCACGACCGCCCCTGAACCGCCTGCTCAAAAAGGAACAGCATAAATGCTATTACCAACGACAGTAATATACTGCCCAAATTAGACCACGACAACAGCCCCAGCAACGCGGCGCCGCTATCCCACGAGAACTTGCCCGCCACAGGGCTGTAGCCGAATACGGTAAAGGCCAGCAACCCGCCAAATACCAGCAATAACCCGCCAACCGTGGCCGCTACATCTTCCGATAAAAATGAACGTTTCATATAATTTTTTTGTTCGTATGATTAATTCTGCAAAAGTAGCATAAAAATTTCAATTACACACAAAAGATTGTGAATTGCTTGCAAAAGTTTTGTATCTTTGCGGCGTGAACAGCTAACTAATATGAAGGATGAAACACGTGTAGAGGTTTAAATACTTTGATTGCATAATCTATGACCGACCGAGACCCCTTAGAGGGCGGATTGGTTGTGAAAACTAAAACGGTGTCTGACACGTCAACAATATGTTTGTTCCGGACAATAGGAGCAGCTCTACCATATAAATCATACTCCGGCTTGTAAACGATACACTCAATATTGTAAATTTTTGCAAACACTTCTGCATAATTATCTACCCCCTTAGCACCACCAGATACTATCTGGTCTGTTAGCGAATTAAGGTTTAAATCTCTTAGAGTCTCAAAAACAAAATCGCTCGATATTCCAGAACGAGACCCAACTACTGCGTATTTCATTATAGTATTACCGTTAAATGTTTAAAGTATAATACGAAAAAAATTACTGTCGATTTGATTTAGCAACCTTTCGAGCTTCGCAGCCATCGCAGGATAAAGTGAAAGTGTGGCGTAAAGATGATGACAAAGACAACCTTGCAAACGAGGATTCCGGATTCTGGGCGGCCTGGTCTCTTTGATGAGACCATAACCTTTTTTCCATGCCTTATACGCAAGACCATAATAAAGAAATAACTCACAAGAACAAGACACCTTTAGACCGGAATCAATAACAGCCTTATCCATCTCCTTGTAATAGGAAGCAAGCGAAAGGCTTGTAGCTCTTGTAGTTGTGATTTGCTTTCAAAAATTTTGTATCTTTGCGGCGTGAACAGC
>JAISSS010000143.1 GCA_031272965.1 Bacteroidales bacterium
TTCGCTACTACCGAAACCGGCGCCCAGACCGACAACTGCGGTCTGCAGTTCCTCACTATCCCGCCCTCCGCCGATTCGCTGCTCATGCCGCCCGGAACCGTTTATGCCGACTATGCCAATTGTCATAACTATATCTGCCATCCCTCGTGGCCCGGACTGCACGACAACCAGACATGGCTGAGCGCCGCTACCGACAGGTCATGCCCCGTGGACGGGCTGTACGGCAACTATGGACGCACATGGCGCAATAAGTTCAACGGCTATTCCGAAGCAGAACTTGCCCGCCTGCCCCGCGTAACCACCGAAACGGGCATATCCCTGTCGCCCGAAACGCCCGAACTGACCGAAGAAATACAGGCGCGCATGTACATCAATCTCTATCTGTCGCAGTTTAAGCGCGGCTGGAAATATACTGCCGTCTATCTGCTCAGAGGGCGCTCAAACGAGCCTGCACACGAGAGTTTCGCGTTCTATACCCTCGACTATCAACCCCGCCAAGCCGCCCGCTACCTGCATAACATGACCGCTATTCTTGCTGACAGTCAGTCGCTTGCCTCATGCTCGCGGCTCAATTACTCAATACCCAACCAACCTGAAACTGTTCACGACCTTCTCTTGCAGCGCAGCGACGGCGTCTTTATGCTCGTGCTGTGGGGCGAAAGGTTTGCCTCGCGCAAGCCTGACAGTGTCCGTGTCGCTTTTGCCGCCACGCGCCCCCGCGTTACCGTTTACGACCCAACTGTCGGTACAGAGCCTGTACAAAAACTGATAAAAGTTCAATACCTTGACGTCGAACTCCTTGACCACCCGCTAATTCTGGAAATATTACGCTGAAGTGATATATTAACGTAATTTGGCAATTACTTTTTAAAGTTTTTCGATAATCAAATTCGATACAATATTTGTCAGTCGCTGCGCCATGTCGGTTTCGTCGCGGGCAATATGTATTATGAGTAATTGTTCAATTATACGGTACAGGAGAGCCTGCTTCGACAGGTATGGGAACTCTGTTTCACCGGCGTTAATGCGGGTAATTGCGCCGCCATTACGCGGATTAATCCACAGTTGTCGGCGTCCATGAGCTGAGGTCTCTGTCAGCACTATTTTTTCGGGGTCAATTTGTGGCGTTTTCACGGTGCAATGCAGCGATTTTTCGAGCACAAGCCGGTAAATGCAATGCAGGGTTGCCGGGTGGAGTTGGTGTGTTTTGAAGGCTGTCCCGATGAGCAGCGAATCGATTGTCGTCGCCCCGTCCGGCATTAATGAGAAATACGCATAAAAGTGGTGATTCACAACACTGAGCTTCTCAACTGTATCGCGGATTTTATGCAAATCGTCGGTGATTCGAAGAGACAGCATGTTCATGTTCTGTCGGAACATTTCGGTGTTGAAGAGCGGTTCGTAGAGTTGTGTAAGCCATATTAATACAGCTTCCAAAGGTAGCTCGTCTGCATTAAGGAACCAAGCTGTCAGCGCTTTGTCGGCGAGTTTTTCGCGGAGCCATAAAATGAGTTTTTCTGCGTGTTGACGGGTTATATCATTGAGGGTAGTCTCGAAAACATGCTCAAATTGTTGCAGCAGTTCTGCTGACGGCTCCATCTGTTTTATCATTTGCGAAAATTGCGCATAAATAGCAGGGTCAGGGTCGTCCAATAATGTCATGACATGGTCAGTGGTAAGCATCGGTTTATGAGATTAATTTAGTTAACACAGTTTGTATCAGTTGTTTCATTTTTTCATTATATCCCACGTCGGCTTTCTTTCGGACGCGGTCCATAATTATCTGGCAGACGGCAATTGCCTGATGCCCCATCAAGGCGGCGAGGCCGTAAATGGGGGCACATTCCATCTCATAGTTGGTGATATGTGCGCCGTTATACACGAAAGATGCCAGTCGGCTGTTGACGTCGGGTATTGTCAGAGGCACCCGCAGGGCGCGTCCCTGCGGGGCGTAGAATCCGGGTGCAGTTGCGGTGATTCCGTCGGCAAAGCCAGTGCCGGAGAAGAGCGCATACAGTTCCGGTGAGCAGTCCACCACGTATGGCGTTGCCAAGCGAGCGGGCCAATTGGTATGTATTATAAACTGTTGTTCAAAATCTGCATCCGAAATACAGTCGCGTCCGTCATAGAAGTTCAGCAGGCCATCCAGTCCGACAGCTTTTTTGGTAATCAGGAAGTCGTTTAACCCAGCCGTGTCGGAGATGCAGCCGGACGTGCCGATGCGGACGATTCTCAACGTCCGTTTTTGCGGGGTCGATGTACGGGATTGGAAATCTATATTGGCCAGCGCGTCTAATTCGTTCATCACGATGTCGATGTTGTCGGCGCCGATGCCGGTTGACAGCGCCGTCAGCCGTGTGCCATTCAGCGTTCCTGTAACTGCCACAAATTCGCGGTTCTGTACCCGAAATTCGCAGGCGTCAAAGTAACCGGCCACAATATCAACCCTGTCGGGGTCGCCCACGAGTATAACCGTGTCGGCTAATTGCTCCGGCCGCAGGTGCAGATGGAACACACTGCCATCGCTGTTAATTATTAATTCGGACCTACCAATCATAATTCTTACGTAAAATTTACGGCAAATATAATAATTATTTTTAAGATTGCAGACATTTAATGCTGTGCATAAAAAATAAATTGTAATTTTGCGGTTGAAAATGAGTTGACAGTTTGACGCAGTTATATAAACACGGATTATCTAATGCTATCGGCCTGATGGTGCTGATACATAATACTGTTCCGCATCATCACGGCATACGGGATGTCTGTTTCTGTCCTTTTTTTGAACATTCTTCTGACCAGGGCGCAGAGCAGGACGGCGAGCCGCATCATCACGACTGTCCGGACGACCATTTGCCGGACGACTGTCAGATGAAAGTGTCAGACCCTTCGGATTCCAAAAAATCGTTCTTTTGTTATCCACTGCTGTTTTCAACAGCCGTTGTTAATATTATACTGCCTGTTTTTCAGGAAGTTAAAGCTGTTTTCAGGACTTTTCAACAACCATATATCCCCTCACCGTATTTCAGGATTTGTTCTTTAAGAGCGCCCCCTTTATATGCTTGATATTCAGTGGCTTACTGCCATAAAATAGAAGTATTTAAAAACTCTTAATTAACAACTTGACATGAATAAATCATTTTTTTTCATGGCAGTCGCTATTGTTATGAGCATGAGTGGTTGCCATTCAACACATGACAGACCGGAGTCCGATGTGGAGCATGAAGAGCACGAGTCGCCGGATATTATTCATTTTTCGGAAGCGCAGTTTCAGAAAGCCGGAATGGCGACGGAGGCCGTTCTGTACGGTTCTTTTGACTGCTCCATTCGATGCGTTGCGCAGCTTGTCCCTGTGAAGTCGGGCGAGCGGGCGTTGACTGCCGGTGTAGGCGGAGTGATTAATTTCGCGGTGGCGGAATTGGCAGAAGGGATGTCTGTAAAGGCCGGACAGCCGCTGTTCTTCATTGAGACCGGCAAATTGGCCGACAGCGACGGCAATATGGCGTTACGCCTGCAGGAAGCGGAGACGAACTATACCCGCCTGAAAGCCGAATACGAGCGCAAACGCGAACTGGCACTGGCGCAGGTGGCCTCGGCCAAGGAGCTGCAACAGGCGGAAGCCGATTTCAACAAGGCCGATGCACTTGTGCGGCTCATGCGGGAAAATTTTGCCAATGGCCGTCAAACGGTATCCTCTCCGATTTCGGGATTCATCCGGCAAATGGCGGTCAAAAGTGGCGAATATGTTCCTGCGGGCTATACGCTAATGACTGTGGCTCAGGATGATAATTTGCTCGTGGAAGCCCGTGTTCCCCAAAAATACCGTCCGATGTTGGCCAATATCAAGTCGGCCGACCTCCGGCTTGCAGGCGATGACCGTCTCATCCCGCTCTCTGACCTCGACGGCAAGCTGCTTTCTGTTAATAAGTCGCTTGAGGCAGGTCATTCGCTGTTGCTCGTTAATTTCCGTATTTCCAACAAGATGGACCTTCTTGCCGGAAGTTTTATCGAGGTTTTTATTAACATAGACAGTGGCGACACGACGCTGTCAGTGCCCACTGACGCGCTCGTTGAGGAGTTTGGCAACTACTTCGTCTTTGTGCATCATGGCGACGATGACTTTGAGAAGCGGCTCGTTATGACAGGCCGCACCAATGCGCGCCGCACAGAAATTACAGGGGGGCTTGTGGCAGGCGAGACCATCGTCTCCAAACGTGCTATCCTGTTGAAATTGGCGCAGAGTGGTACGCCTGTCGAATCGGGGCATCATCACTGACGCAATTAATAATGAACAAATGTTAAATAAAATAATAGATTTCTCGCTGAATAACAAGCTGTCAGTATTATTGGGCGCAGCAATACTGATGGTCGCCGGACTGCATATCACCAGCCGGATGGATGTAGATGTGTTTCCAGACCTTACCGCGCCGACAGTGGTTGTCATTACCGATACAAAGGGCATGGCGGCGGAAGAGAGCGAGCGGTTGGTAACATTCCCCATAGAGGCGGCAGTTAACGGCGCTGCTGACGTCAGGCGGGTGCGGTCGCGCTCCTCGCAGGGCAGCTCGTTTGTGTGGATAGAGTTCAATTGGGGCGCCGACATCATGAAAGCGCGCCAGGTGATTGGCGAGAAGTTAGTAGCCTTGAGCGGCGCCTTGCCGGATGGCATTACGCCAGTTCTGGCGCCCCAGTCGAGTATTATGGGGGAAATCCTGTTCATCGGGCTTCAGGCTGATTCCATGAGCATGATGCAGTTGCGCACGATGGCCGACTGGTATGTTAAGCCTGCCCTGATGGGGGTTGGCGGTGTATCGCAAGTAACGATTATCGGTGGCGATGTGCGGCAATATCAGGTATGCCCCAATCCGCATAAGATGGCCTACTATGGCGTAACCGATGCCGCGCTTGTCGAAGTGTGCCGCACTTTCAGCGATAATGCTTCCGGTGGCGTAATCCGCGACTTCGGGAACGAGTATTCGTTGCGTGGAATTGCCCGCACAAATGACATCGACGAGCTTGGCCGTACCTGCATTAAATTGGCGGGCACCACCCCCGTAATGGTGAGCGATGTTGCCGAAATATCCGTTGTGGCCGCGCCAAAGACGGGCTATGCCACTCAGAATGCCCGCTATGCCATTATTATATCGGTGGCTAAACAGCCGGATGTTAATACGCTGGAACTCACCCGCCGCATAGAACAGCGTCTTGAGGAATTGACAGCGTCGCTGCCGCCGGGCGTCCACATTGACACGGGCATCTTCCGGCAGGCCGATTTTATTGAGGCTTCTGTAAACAACGTCGGACGCGCCTTGCTGGAGGGGGCGGTATGTGTGGTCATTGTGCTGTTCCTTTTTTTAGCGAGTTTCAGGACTACAGTGATTTCCGTGATTGCCATTCCGCTGTCGCTGTTGGGGGCGGTCATTGTGTTACACTTTATGAAGCTGAACATCAATACGATGACGCTGGGAGGCATGTGTATTGCTATCGGTTCGTTGGTTGACGATGCCATCATTGACGTTGAGAACGTGTATAAGCGGTTGAAGCAAAATATTTTAAAGCCGCCGTCCGAAAGGAGGCCTTCCATTGTGGTGGTCTATGAAGCGTCCGTGGAGATACGTGCCTCGGTACTGAATGCGACGTTCATAATTATAGCCACATTTATGCCGCTGTTTTTCCTGTCCGGTATGGAAGGTCGGATGCTGAAGCCGTTGGGGATTGCCTACATCGTTGCGCTGTTTATGTCGCTCATTGTAGCCATGACCGTAACCCCGCTTCTGTGTCGCATGCTTCTGTCGCAGGAGGATTATCTTGCCCGTCAGGGGCGGAAGCGGCTGTTAAGTGAGCGGCTGTCTGCGGAGTACCGCCGTTCGCTGCAGTTTGTGCTGCATCACGGCCGCATAGCGCTTGGCGGGTTCATTGTTCTGTTTATTATTGCATTGGCGCTGTTTTGCCGGATGGGGCAGAGTTTTTTGCCGGAATTTAATGAGGGGGCTTTAACCATAAGCCTCGTTGCCAGGCCGGGAATTTCGCTGCATGAAACGGATGCTATCGGCATGATGGCCGAGAAAGAGCTGTTAGACGTTCCGGCAGTGGAATCAACGGCGCGGCGAACCGGGCGCGGCGAATTAGATGAACATGCTCAGTCTGCGAATAGCGCGGAAATAGAAGTAAAACTCAATTCTAAGGACTTCAAAATCGAAGAAACTCTTGCCGAAATACGGCGCAGATTGAGCGCCATTCCGGGCGTGGCACTCAACATCGGCCAGCCGGTGGGACACCGCATCGACCACATCCTGTCGGGAACGCGGGCAAATATAGCGATAAAGGTGTTCGGCAGCGACTTGGGCCGACTGTATGTGCTTGGGAATCAGATAAAAACAGCTATCAACGGGGTTGTCGGCTTAGTAGATGTCAATGTAGAGCAGCAAATAGAGACGCCTCAAATACAAGTAAAAGCCAACCGGAACATGCTGGCACAATATGGTGCCGGAATCGCGCAGTTCAACAGCTTTATTACCCAACTCGTTGAAGGCGAGAATATCAGCGAAATTTATGAGGGTGACAAGCGTTTTGACCTCGTATTGCGCAGGCTGTCCGACCCCAATCTCGAATCGCTGCGGACGGCCCTGTTCGTTACCGATAATCATCTGCTGGTTCCATTAGGAGAAATCGCTGATATTCAATCAGTTGGAGGCCCAAATACCATCAGTCGGGAGAACGTGCAGCGACTGTTGGTCATCTCAGCCAACGTTGCCGGAGTTGATGTAAAGCAGGCTGCCGATGAGATTAAACGTCTGATTAACAGTAATATAACGTTACCGGAAGGCTACAGCATCGAATATGGCGGGCAGTTTGAAAGCGCTGCGGCCGCGTCCCGAACGCTACTGGCGATGTCGTTGTTGGCCGTCGGAATAGTCTTTCTGTTGCTGTACGGCGAATTTAAGAGTGTACCGTTGGCGGGAATTATATTGCTAAATTTACCACTTTCTTTAATTGGCGGCCTATTCGCAGTATTTTTCACGTCAAATGTCATCAGCATACCGTCAATCATTGGCTTTATAACGCTGTTTGGCGTGGCTACCCGAAACGGGATACTGCTGATTTCCCGCTACGAGCAGCTCTATAAGGCGCAAGTTCCATTGGGGGAAATCCTGCTGCGCGGCTCTGCTGACCGGCTGAATCCTATCCTGATGACCGCATTAACGGCGGCATTGGCCCTGCTGCCATTGGTCATCATCGGCGATAAGCCGGGCAACGAAATCCAAAGTCCGATGGCGCTCGTCGTGCTTGGCGGGCTTATAACTTCCACTATATTAAACAGTTATATTATTCCGGTTGTATATGGCGATTACCGGAAAGCGCACGGGAAATAGAGATATGGGAATATACCGCAGAGAATAACCGCTTTTGCATCGACAACTTTGAGCATTACTTTAAGGGCGGTATCAGTGGACTGACCGGATTAATTTGCACTATGGTTTATAAAAATACTGCGAATAGCCCGATAATCACGCGATATATTCAACAACAAACGGGCAGCAGTCATGAAAATTCTTTTACGGAATAATGTACCTCACATTCCGAGATAGAATTTTGCACGGATGCCAATTTCGGGGGCATCATATATGGAAGTCGGATGTACGCGCCAGACAGCCTGAATTTGCAGGATGCGCAGGATGTTCTCAAATCCGGCGCCAAGTTCTATATATGGATTTTGCATGGCCGATACCCCCGCAGGCAAATCAAGCAGAGTTTGGTGGCGGGAGCTAAGGTCGCCCACCATGACCTTAACAGACATCACTTCCCGCAGATTCAACTTGCTAATCAGCGGTATGCGTCGCAGCAGGAACCCGTTCAGGTGGTATGTGGCATAGAGATGGGTAAACTTGTCATGTACGAACTCCAAATAATTCAGCATGTTAAAGTCATACGTAAAATAGCCCATCGTCTCATTTCCGCGGGGGATGTTCAGCATTGTATAGGGTAGCCGTCCGAAGTAGATGCCTGATTCAACTACACAGTTCAGGCGCGTCTGGCCGAAATAGATGTCGTGTTTCAGCGTGGAGAACAGACGGCCATACCAGTCGTCGGTAGCGGCGTCAATGAATGTGTGTCCGGCGGCGACCGTGAAATGCAGCACGGGGAAGCGTCCTGCCTGGTACATGCGGTTGAATCCGAGGTCTATATACTGCTCGCGGAATGACAGGCGGGTATCGAAGGCTATTTCTGCGGTTGCAACCGCCCCCACGGGCTGACTGCCGCTACGCATGAACGGATAAAATTCCGGCGAATAGTGCCGTCGGAACGTTCCTGCAAGACTTTGTTGCAAGCCGGGACGCCATTCCCGCTCATATGATATTTTGAATTTTTGTTCTCTATATATCTCGTCCATCTTGTCACGCTTCATCATTTGCGCCACAATATTGTTCTCGGTAGTGGTCAGCGAATTTTCCCACAGGTAAAGGATGTCTTCACTCTCGCCATGCCGTATCATCTTGTCATCAAACGACAGGTTCAACAGCTGTCGGAACGTCGAGGGGAATTTGTAGCCGATTCCGGCCATGCCGTTAAATTTTTTGTTGCGCACACCATAGCCTGCCCCTGCGGACAGGAACAGACGGTTGCTGATTTCGTCGCTGGTGCGTCCGCCAAAAAAGAAGTTCATTCCTTCCACTTCATTAATGTTGAACGCGCGATAGTATGGTCCCAGTTCGAACTTGCCGAGGTCATAATACCCCGTCATTGTCATTTGCGCCACGCGGCTGGCAGTGTTCACGATGCCCAATTTCGAGAGCGAATCGATGAGCAGGTTCACGTCTTTCTGGTGCGGGGTGAGCCGTTCCTTGCGGTTTTCATCCCAATAGGTGGAATCTTTCTTCATGGCGTCGGGCATTTCGAGCGTCTCGTAACGCGCGTTGACATTCAAGCTCATCTCGCCTGTGTTCGTTGTGAAGTTATCGACAATCGTTGTATGTGTATAATTTATCGTCATCAGGTCGTTCTTCATGTTCTTGTAAGGAATCACGTCAAACAGGACTTCGGTTTGATGTCGACGGAAACAGGGTATTGAATCTTCTACAATCCCGTAACTTGCGTTGACCTTGAAGGATTTCAGGAAATTAATATTCACCACTCCTGATATTTGGGCTTCGATGTCCACAATTGAGAAGAATCGGTTCTCGGTGATAAAATGGCCTTTAAAGGTGTTTTCGCTGTTGCGGCGCGGCTGAAAATGAACCACATATTCTTTGTATCCGTCTCTGCTGATACTGTCGGCCAGGAAATATTGATAATAGAACCATCCGTTGGGGGCGATGGGGCTGATGAAGTTCTGGCTGTACAGTTGAATGTAACTGTCATAGAAATTTACGGACATGTTCAGGGCGCTGGTGAATCCGGCCAGCCGGAGTTCTTCGAGGATGCCGACGCCATGGGTTTTATCGGCGAGGACGGTGGAGCGCTGTCGCGGCGGATTTTTTTGCACTTCGTTGTCTGCAATCTGTTCGGAAAAGTAGAATGGCAGGTATCGGTTGCCGTTGGCCTCAGTGCGGAAGGCGTCGGAATAGGACCGCAGCAGCCGCGATTTTAGTAGCCGCTCGCTGACGTCCACGATGCGGTAGTCCCATTTGGAGTATTTACGATAGGCATAGCTTGACAATTTTTCGGGATTATTGCGGTCACGGTTGTCGGCGATATTGCGTAACAGCCGCCGTATGGGGCCATCGTCGGGACGTACTGTGATGACGTCTATGTCGAACTGCTCCGGCTGTAGCTTCACGAGCAGCGTATCAGGCGGACGCACAAAGAGCTGCGTCTTATAGCCTACCGCCGACACCTGCAAGGTATCGGCAGTAGCATGTCGGGAGAGTGTGAAGGCTCCGTCATCGAGCGTTACAACGCCGTGCATGGTGCGCACATAGAGCACATGTGCATAATGTACAGGCTCACCCGTAGCAGCATCAATAACCTTTCCGGTAATCATTCCGCCCTGTTGTGCGTACATATAACACGACAGCAGGCTGAAGAATATCACAATTCGGAAGTGCAGTTGTTTCAAGGCTTATCTGTTAAGGGTTAACAATCAGTTACGTGCAGCATGGCGGTATATGAAGAATGCAAAGACCCCGAACCCGATATTGGGTATCCATACCGCCAGCCAGGCCGGCATGGACCCGGAAGTGGCAAATACCGTCGTGATTTGCAGGAACAGAATATATGAGAAGCTGATGAGTATTCCCAGCCCCAGATGCAGCCCCAATCCGCCTTTCACTTTCTTGGATGCCAGCGATACGCCAATCAGGGTAAGAATGAAAATGGAGAAGGCTGACGAGGTACGCTTGTGTTTTTCTATCTCATATTCGGTGGGATTCACCCCGCGCAGCCGCAAATCCTGTATTTCCTTGTTCAGTTTGGGCAAGGTCATGGTCTCTACCACATGTTTTATTACGCGGTAGTCTTCCGGTTTCATATTGATAAGGGTGTCCATTTCGGCGCCGGAAGTGAGGGTCTCGTGATAGCCGTCAATATCGCGGATATAGTAATCGTTGATGTGCCACGTTTTCTTCTCCCTGTCCCAGCGGATGCTGCTGGCCGTCAGCTTGCGCTTGAGTGTGCCATCCTTAAATTCCTCCATCGTGAAGCGGTGCCCCACATCGTTGGAGGTGTTGTAATAGCTCATGTAAATATACAGCCCCGGCGATATCTGGCGGTGAATATTCGTCTCATGGGTCTGCTGGTTAGTATAGACATATTTGTTGGAAAAATCAACCCGCTTTTTGTTGGCCGGCGGAATGATATAGTTGCTGAGGGTAAAAGTAAAGACTGCAATAATCAGCGCCGAAATCATGTATGGTCGGGTAAGCCGGTAGAACGAAATGCCGCTGCTCAGTATCGCGATGATTTCTGTCTGGGATGCCATCTTGGACGTGAAATAGATGACGGCAATAAAGGTGAACAGCGAGCTGAACAGATTTGCAAAATATGGGATAAAGTTCAGATAATACTCGAACACTATCTCTTTGGCGGAAGCTTCCTTTGAGAGGAAATCATCGAGCTTTTCCGACAGGTCGAATACTGTGGCGATGCTCACTATCAGGATGATGGAATAGAAAAAAGTTCCGAGGAATTTCCTGATAATATAGCGGTCAAGTATCATCAATTTCAAATTTTTATTCATGGGGTTAGAGTCGTTGTGAAAGTTTTTCAATGATTTCTGATTTCCATGCGGCGAAGTTGTCGGCGAGGATTTGTCGGCGGGCTTCGCAGACTAAACGGCGGTAGAAAGCGAGGTTATGGCGGCTTGCGATTTGGGAGCCGAGCATTTCGCCCGCAATTATGAGGTGCCGCAGGAAGGCTTTGGAATAGGCGTGGTCAACGAAGGAATCGCCGTCGGGGTCGATGGGCGAGAAGTCGTCAATCCACTTGTGATTTTTGATATTAATCATTCCGTTGGCGGTGAAGAGCATTCCGTTGCGTCCGTTTCGGGTAGGCATGGTGCAGTCGAACATATCCACGCCGCGTTCGATGGCTTCGAGCAGGTTGGCGGGGGTACCCACCCCCATCAAATATCGGGGTTTGTCGGCTGGCAATATCGGATTGACCACCTCAATTATGCGGTACATGACCTCTTCCGGTTCGCCGACGGCTAATCCGCCGATGGCATAGCCGTCGGCAGGGATGTCGATGATATGGCGGGCGGCCTGCTCGCGCAGGTCGGCGTAGGCGCCCCCCTGTACGATGGGAAACAGCGACTGCTCATAGCCGTACAGCGGACGGGTCTGCTCCATGCGGTTGATGCAGCGGTCGAGCCAGCGCTGGGTAAGACCGAGCGCTTTGCGGGCGTACTCGTAGGAAGCATCGCCCGGCGCACACTCGTCAAATGCCATGATGATGTCGGCACCAATGCTGCGCTGGATGTCGATGACCGATTCTGAAGTGAACAGATGTCGCGAACCGTCAATGTGCGACTGAAACTTCACGCCCACTTCGGTGAGCTTGCGGATGTCGGTGAGCGAGAACACTTGAAAGCCGCCGCTGTCGGTGAGCATCGGGCCGTGCCATCCGCAGAAGCGATGTAATCCGCCTGCCCCTTCGATGACTGCGGTTCCCGGACGCAGAAACAGGTGATAGGTGTTGCTCAAAATTATCTGTGCGCCGATGTCGTCTTTTAGCGTATCAACATGAATCCCCTTCACTGAACCGGCCGTCCCTACCGGCATAAATACCGGCGTTTCAACGGTCCCGTGAGCGGTATCAAATACGCCGGCCCGTGCCTGCGTCTGCGAATCCTGATGTATGAGATTAAATAGCATAATTCAGGGCACAAAGATACGCGAAAATTGTGAATTTGGAGTTATAAAATACATTTTATTATTGTCAATCCGCTTTTTTTATGCGGCCGTTCAATCCGTTCCCGGCGCATAGCTGTGATAAAGTGAACGCCGATTCAGGGTATTATAATCATTTGTTCTCCGGTAGTTATTTTCTCGCAATATTTGCATTTGAGGGCAAGATGTCCCTTGTTGCTCACCGTAAATGACGTGCGCACCGTCTCATGATTGGTTATGCAGGCCGGATTAAAACACTTGATGGCGCCTTCGACGACATCCGGCAGCCCAATATCGCGTATTTTCCTGGTAACTTGATAGTTACGAATGATGTTCAGGCTGGCGTGGGGGGCAAACAGCGCTATCTTCTTGATGTCGTCGCCCTCAAAAAACTTGTTGGCTATTTTGATAATTGCCTTTTTGCCCATCATTTTGCTGTCGAGGTTGGCGCCAAAAGTTACCTGGTTTGATGTGGCGTCGAGTTTCAATATGGAGATTACTTTAAACAGGTGGTCAGAGGGGATGTGGTCGATGACTGTTCCGTCCTGAATTGCGCTGACTTTCAGCTGTGTGTTTATGTCTTTCTGTTCCATTTAGTTATGACTTTAGATATTTTTCAGGCCTAACGTATAAGCGATGATAGCTTCCCGTGTGAAGACGCCGTTTCGGGCCTGTTCGAAATAGTAGGCATGGGGATTTGCGTCCACATCTGGGGCGATTTCGTTAACGCGCGGTAGCGGATGCAGTATCCGCATCGTGTTTTTTGTGTTGGCTAACATGCTGTTTCTCAAGATATAGACGTTCTTCACCTGCTCGTATTCCATGGGTGTCGAGAAGCGCTCTTTCTGTACGCGCGTCATATATACGATGTCGGCCTGATTGATGACTGATGTAAATTCGGTATGCTCTGCGAAGTCGATATCCCGTTCATTGAGATACAGTCGGTATTCTTCGGGCAGGCGCAATTCCGGCGGGGCAATAAAATGGAACACCGGATTTTGGTACTGCGAAAGCGCCTGCAGAAGAGAATGTACGGTGCGGCCATATTTAAGGTCTCCGACCATACATATATTCAAATTGTCGAGACGCCCCTGAGTTTTGACAATTGAGTACATGTCGAGCAGGGTTTGGCTGGGATGCTGGTTAGCGCCGTCGCCGGCATTAATCACCGGCACAGAGGCCACCTCGGCCGCATACCGTGCCGCCCCTTCCAGCGGATGCCGCATCACAATGAGGTCGGCATAGTTCGACACCATCCGGATAGTGTCGTGAAGCGTCTCGCCTTTGGTTACGCTCGACGAATTGGAATCGGAAAAGCCTACTATGCGTCCGCCAAGCCGATTAATGGCTGTCTCAAAACTAAGCCGCGTCCGCGTTGACGGCTCAAAAAACAGCACGGCGACAACCTTCCCCTGTAACAGCTGCTGATTCGGGGACGCCTCAAACTCAGCCGCCATGCGCATTATATGGTCATACTCTTCCTTAGTATAATCTGTAATAGATATTAAATCCCGCTTTCTTTGCGTCAATTTTTCCATTTCTTTAACTTGTGAACAGGCACAAAATTACAATTATTTTCTTTGCCCGCATCATTCCCGCCGCAAAGTAATGAGTTTTTCCCGCGCTGTTTAAATGCCGTATCTTAATCTGTAAAATCACAGTAAATTTAATAAAAACTTAGGGAAAACCGGTTTAATGGCCTGCATTGCAAAATTTTCTCTAATTTTGAACTCTGAAATGCCGGGACCGTAATATCAGACGCCGGTTTATTGAATTTATAACTATGTTCGACTTAAAATTAATAAAGACTGTTTATGCGGGAATGGCCGCACGGATGCCGAAAATCCGTCAAGCTATCGGGCGCCCGCTAACCCTGACCGAAAAAATACTGTATTCGCATCTATATACCGACGACGTGTGCGACTTTAAGCGTAACGCCGACTATGCCGACTTCGCCCCCGACCGCGTGGCCATGCAGGATGCAACGGCCCAAATGGCGCTACTGCAGTTCATGAACGCGGGGAAGCCCGCCACTGCCGTTCCCACGACGGTACATTGCGACCACCTCGTGAAAGCCCGTACCGGCGGGCCGCAGGACTTGGCCGCAGCCCTCACTGCAAACCGCGAGGTGTATGACTTCCTCGCCTCCGTAGCCAATAAATACGGCATAGGATTCTGGAAACCCGGCGCGGGAATCATCCATCAGGTAGTGCTGGAAAACTACGCTTTCCCCGGCGGAATGATGATTGGTACCGATTCGCATACCGTCAATGCCGGGGGCTTGGGAATGGTCGCCATCGGTGTGGGCGGCGCCGATGCTGTGGATGTGATGGCCGGACTGCCCTGGGAACTGCGCTTCCCCAAACTGCTCGGCATCCGCCTGACAGGAAAACTCAATGGCTGGACCGCCCCTAAAGACATCATCCTCAAGGTGGCCGGACTGCTCTCCGTCAAAGGCGGAACCGGATATGTCATAGAATATTTCGGCGACGGCGCCCTTACGCTCTCCGCCACCGGAAAAGCCACCATCTGCAATATGGGCGCCGAAGTGGGCGCAACAACATCCATCTTCGGCTACGACGCAGCTATGGAACGGTACCTGCAGGCCACCGGACGCGCCGAAGTGGCAACATTGGCCGCTCTCGTCCGCCACCACCTGACCGCCGACCCCGAAGTATATGAAAATCCCGAACAGTATTTTGACCATACGCTCGAAATAAATCTCGACGAACTCGAACCGTACATCAATGGCCCGTTCACCCCCGACCGCGCCATCCCGATATCGCAGATGAAAGCCGAAGCTGCCAAAAACAACTGGCCAACCCGCATAGATGTTGGTCTAATCGGTTCCTGCACCAATTCGTCTTATGAAGACATCACGCGGGCGGCGGCAGTAGCACGGCAGGCTATTGAGAAAGACATCGCCCCGCAAGCGGCGCTGACAATTACTCCCGGTTCCGAGCAGGTGCGCTACACCATTGAGCGCGACGGGCTTGTGAAAGTGTTCTCCGAAATCGGCGCTGACGTGTTCGCAAATGCCTGTGGCCCCTGCATAGGCCAGTGGGAGCGCCCCGACGCCGACAAAGCCCTGCCAAATACCATCGTTCATTCTTTTAACCGCAACTTCGCCAAACGTGCTGACGGGAACCCGAATACCCACGCATTTGTGGCATCCCCCGAAACCGTCGTGGCCTTAGCCATTGCCGGCGACCTGACATTCAACCCGCTGACTGACCCGCTGCTAACCCGTAGCGGCCAGCAAATGTGGCTGACACCACCGACAGGCGAGGAACTGCCCCCGCACGGCTTCGCCGTCGAAGATAACGGCTATCAGGCGCCTGCCGCTGACGGCTCTGCTGTTACTGTCCACATAGCCCCCGATTCCAAACGCCTGCAACTGCTGGCCCCATTTCCCGCATGGGACGGCCATAACATCGAAAATGCCCGTCTGCTCATAAAAGTTCAGGGGAAATGCACCACCGACCACATCTCTATGGCCGGACCATGGCTCAAATTCCGCGGGCACTTGGAACAAATCTCAAACAACATGCTCATCGGCGCCGTCAATGCCTTCAACGGCCAAACCAACAGCGTGAAAAACCAGCTCGCCGGATGCTATGGCGCCGTTCCTGACGCACAGCGGGCATACAAAGCGGCCGGAATCCCCACCGTCGTGGTGGGCGACCACAACTACGGCGAAGGCTCATCGCGCGAACATGCCGCTATGGAACCGCGATTCCTCGGCGTAAGAGCTATCATCGCCAAATCGTTCGCACGCATCCACGAAACGAACCTGAAAAAACAGGGCATGCTCGCCCTGACTTTCGCCAACGAACACGACTACGACAAAATCCGCGAAGACGACAGCTTCGACTTCCCCGACCTGACAGAGTTCGCCCCGCAACGGCAGCTGCATCTGCTCATCCGCCACATCGACAGCACGTCCGACAACATTGCCCTCAATCACACCTTCAATGACCAGCAAATCAGTTGGTTCCGTGCCGGTTCCGCCTTGAACGAGGCAGGGAAGAAGCATAAAACCGTCTGAACATGACATTGTCGAAGATAAAACACACAAAATTTTTGGTGATTTATACTAAAAAGGTATTATCTTTGCAGCCCAAATAGAATAAAAAAAAGCGAATGGTAATTTTATGGGAGCTACTGTTACAGCAGTGGAAGAAGTTCAGACGTGCCCGCAGTTTTTCGGGGCAATTAGCCGTGAAGATATGCATGGCAATAGGGGCACTCTATCTTGCCGCCCTGCTGACGTTGCTGGGGATTATGGCCGAAAGCGTACTGGGGGTTGCATGTCCGGAACTCGGCGTTGTGGAAGCGGCCAACAGCATGATGCTTTATGTATTGCTGTCGCTGTTCATAATGCGGTTTTTCGTGCAGGGCTTGACCCGGCTGAATCCGGAATGTTATCAGACGTTGCCGGTTAACCGGACTGTTCTGGCGGCGTTCATTGTGGTGCGGCAGCTCGTGGCGCCCGCAAACTATCTGTCGTTGTTTGCAATAATCCCGTTTGCGGTGCGATATATCGGCGTCGCAGCGGGGAGCGGAACCGCATGGCGCTTTATCATCAACGCCATATTGCTGATATGGCTTAATTCGATGTCCGCATCGTGGCTGAAGCGCAAAGTTGACAAGTCGGTTGCCGCCTCGGTCGTCATCTTTCTGATTGCGGGCATACTGGCCGCTGGCGAATATTATCACCTGTTCTCTTTGCGGGGCGTCTCACTGATAATTTTTGACTGCATATTACAGCATTGGTTCATGACGCCATTACTGTTATTGCTTTCAGCAGGGATGTATTTTCTGAACATACGGTTCCTGACCGCCAATTATTATATAGACAGGTTTGTACAAAGCAGGCAGGATAAGACGGGCATGAAACAGCAGTTCTCGCTTTTGGAACGAATGGGCGCAACAGGCGCATTGATGGCCATGCAGTTTAAACTCATGCTGCGGAATAAGCGGCTCCGAAATAACGTGCTTTTTTCGGTCATCCTGTTAGCCTACGGACTGTTCTTCTATTCGCGGGGCACAGAGGCGCCTGCAATGAAGTTTTTTTATTCCTTTTTCCTGTCCGGCTTTCTGGTACTCAATTTGAGCAAGGTTATAATAAAGTGGGACAGCGACCACTTCGAGGCATTAATGACCCGAAACTTCCCCACACGCGCATATCTTCAGGCATATTATTACCTGCTGTTGATGGCCTGCGTCGCCAATTTCATACTGATAACTCCCTATTTTCTCTATGGCAGAGAAATCATGGTGTTCCTGTTTTCGTCATTCATGATTCATATTGGGATTACCGTACCGTCGGTACTGTTTATGGCACTCTTTTCTTCGCGGGCGTTAAAGCTGTCGCGGACGTCGGTCATGAATCAGGAACCGTTTACATTTAAGCGATTTATAATAAATATGGTCGTAATGTTAGGGCCAATGAGTCTTGTGGTTTTCATATACAAGAAATTCGGACTCTCCGCGGCCTGTGCAGTGTCGGTCGCAACAGGGATGGTAGGATTGGCGCTGCAAAAACTGTTCCTCAAGTTATGCACCCGTATATTTCTTGCCCGCAAGTATATCCTCTTATCGGCGTTTCGGGAAAATGAATAATAATACAATTATACGATAATATGATTCAGGTATTTGACTTAAAAAAGGCATACAATGGGATGCTGGCGCTGAACGTTCCTTCAATTACCATCCCGCAGGGCCAGAGCTTTGGATTAGTGGGCAACAATGGCGCGGGAAAAACCACTTTTTTCCGGCTGCTGCTCGACTTGACGGAATCCTCAAACGGGCATGTCGAAATCGACGGCCAAACGGTAGCGCGGAATGACGCATGGAAATCCTCTGTCGGCTCGTTTATAGACGACGGTTTCCTGCTTGATTTTCTCACTCCCGAAGAATATTTTGCCTTCGTTGGCAAGCTCTATGGTAAAACTCCGCCGGATATTGCGGCCTTCTGCGATTCTATGACCGACTTCTTCAACGGCGAGATATTGAGTAAGCGCAAATTTATTCGCGATTTTTCACAGGGGAACCGCAAAAAAATCGGCATCGCGGCTGCATTGCTCGGCGCTCCTAAAATCCTCATCCTTGACGAGCCGTTCACGGCCCTTGACCCGTCGTCGCAAATCCGTATTAAACGGCTGTTGGCCGACCTGCAGAAGCAGCAGAATATAACCATGCTTATTTCGAGCCATGATTTGAACCATATTTCGGAAGTATGCAGTCGCATCGTCGTCCTCGAACACGGTGTCATAGTGCGCGACATCATGACCGGAGCTGACACCCTCCGCGAACTCGAAAACTATTTTGCGGTATAATTGAACAACAGTTCAAAATTCCCCGCCAGCTTTGCCGCCAGCTCATAAACCGGAATCTTCAAAACATTCGCCGCCCGCGAATAAATCTCCGCGATACTGACATTTGCTGTGTCAGTTTCTAAAAACAGCCGTTCTGTAGGGACCGCCTCCAAATCGCACAGCTTGGCGCGTCGCAAAGCCGGTTCCCCCAGTGAGAAATATACCTCGTGTTTGAGGAGCTGTTCGGTGGTGCGGACATTCCCCGTATAGCCATGCAAAAGCCATGCCCGGGCAGGGTGGAACCGCTTTACGAGGCTGAGTATATCCGAATAGGCCCGTACAGCATGGATAATCAGTGGCTTTTGCAGTTGTTCGGCAAGCTGAATTTGCGATTCAAAAGCGGCAAGCTGTACTGCTAATGGTGCACCTTTGATGCGGTCGAGGCCACATTCGCCGATAGCAACCACCTGCGGGTCAATGCCATGCGCGGCGCATCGCTGAATTTGTGCGCTCACCGTATCAGGATTCAAGTGCCAGGGATGAAGCCCAAGCGAGTATAACACACCGCGGTCGGGCACAAAGGCGTCGGCAGCGTCATGATTCACGATGCAGCAGTCAGCTGCAGAATCAGGATGATGGGTGTGTATATTTATTAATTTAATTTTCGTACTGTTTTATTGGCGGTGCAATTTTTTGAGGCCGGTCTCTATGGCGGCTTTCAGGCGCTGGCCGATTTCTTCGATGGCGCCCATACCGTCGATGTGGAAATGCTTTCCCTGGTTGGCATAGTACTGCTTTAAAGGGGCTGTTTTTTCATGATACACCTGAATACGGTTTTCAATGACCGCAGCATCCCGGTCGTCGCTGCGGCCGGACGTCTGGCCGCGATTAAGCAGGCGGGACACGAGTTCCTCCTTTTCGACTTCGAGCGACAACATGCCGGATACGGGAATCCCAAGTTCTTCGAGCATGCGGTCTAATTCTTCGGCCTGCTTTACCGTGCGCGGGAAGCCATCAAAAATAAACCCGTGTGCATCACGGTGGCTCTCAATTCGGTGCTTTATCATGCCGATAACTACGGCGTCGGGCACGAGTTCTCCCTTGTCCATGAAAGTTTGGGCCTGGCGGCCAAGCGGTGTATCCGCGGCAATTTCGCTGCGTAACAAATCGCCGGTTGACAGATGCGTAAGCCCGAACTCCCGGATGAGAAATTCCGCCTGGGTGCCTTTGCCGGCTCCGGGCGGACCAAATAAGACAATATTCAACATTGGCTCTGTATTTTTGATTCTGTATATTTCCGGTAAATTACGGGCGAATCCGTCATAATCCAGCCCGTAACCGATGATAAAATCGTTGGGAATCTCAAGGCCGACATAATCGGGCACGACGTTGCATTTTAGCGCGCCGGGCTTGAAAAGCAGTGCCGCTGTTTGAACTTCTGCAACATTCAGCGCCTGAAACTGCTTCATCAGGTATGAAATCGTAACACCTGTATCAATAATGTCTTCGAGGATGACCACCGTATGCCCGGCAATATCTTCGCTCAGGCCGATGAGTTCCTGCACCGCGCCGGTGGACGTCTGCCCGCGATACGAGGCAAGCCGTATGAACGAAATCTGTGCCCCTTCCACCGTGATACGCCGGAACAGGTCGGCGGCAAACATAAATGCCCCGTTTAATATGCACATAAACAGCGGAGGTTTACCCGCTAACCGGCGATTCATCTCCATTGCCATGCGCGTAACAGCCGCTTCAATCTCGACCGCCGACAGATACCGCTCAAATGTCTTGTCTAAAATCTTGATGACATCCATTTTTTTTTTGCAAAAATACATGAAAACTTTGAAATCACACACACATAGCGAAAAAAATATCCCCGTGCAGCATTTTATTTAGTATTTTTGCAGCCTCAAAATTTAAATATGTATAACAGGGACGACAATTACGATGAGGAATTAACAGGGCAGTTAGCCGGACACTACAGGCAGATATTGGCGTTGCTTGGCGAGGATGCCGGGCGCGAGGGGTTGCTGAAGACCCCCGAACGTGTAGCAAAAGCCATGCAATTTCTGTTGCAGGGATATGACCAGGAACCGGATGAAATCCTGCAACAGGCCATGTTTAAAGAAGATTATCGCCAAATGGTCATCGTAAAAGATATTGAGATTTTTTCCCTCTGCGAGCACCACCTGCTGCCCTTTATCGGCAAGGCTCATGTGGGCTATATCCCCAACGGGTATATCACCGGACTGAGCAAAATAGCACGGGTGGTTGAGACTTTTGCACGACGGCTGCAGGTGCAGGAGCGCCTCACCACACAAATTAAAGACTGTATTCACAACACACTGCATCCGCTGGGCGTGGCGGTAGTGATTGAAGCTCAGCACCTCTGCATGCAAATGAGAGGCATCCAAAAACAGCACTCCGTAACCACCACATCCGACTTCACAGGCGCATTCACCCGCGCCGCAACCCGAAACGAATTTATCAGATTAATAAAAACCTGCTGATGGAACTGTCGATTATCCTGCCGGACAATGCAGCCCTCAAAAAAACACGGGTTCCGTTGCTATAACAGAACCCGTGAAAAAATATTTGCTAACTAAACATGGAAGCGCTTTAGAAGAAGGTCAGTTCTCCAACGTATGTGTAGCTGAAGTTTGGTTTATCCCATGGCGACCATGCTGTAGTAATCGACAGTTTGACATAGCGTCCTGTAACAGGCGCATCAGCGCGAAGGTCGGTATCCTTTTTGGTTCCTTCAGTTCCTCTCTCCGCACTATATTTTGCCACATCGATACCGTTAGGCAGTTCGGTTTCGATAAACTTTGTCCATGGGCCATCCTTGCTGTCTCCGATTTCGAAGAAGACATTACGCGGGCCGGAATTAATGTCGTCGCCTCCCAGCCAGCTTGCATGACTGCGGGGGCGATAGGTAACGCCGCTGATAGTTGCAGTTTTGCCGAGGTCAATAACCACCCACAGAGGATTGGTAGCAGAGCCATTTCGTCCGGTAGCGGAGTTCCATGCTTCATTTTGGTTGTCCCACATGTGATATATAGGTGTAATTGAACTGCCGTCGTTAGTGCCTGCGGAAGTCCATTCTGCTTTCGGAGGTATTGCCGTGGCCGCGTCGTAGTTGGTCAGCGTTAACGGTATAGCAGCTTTGTGGTTGGCGGCCGCATCCTGGTTCCACTTTTCAGTTCTGACAGTGGGGCCGTCAATAGATTTAACTGTCCAGTAGAAGATGTCGCCTTTCAGCGTTGTGCCGAGCAGCGAGGACAACTGTTCCTGTGTCAGCGTCAGTTCGGTGGTGGTAGCGGCAAACTCTACGGAATCCACAAAATTGAACCCGTAGGCTGACCCGGCTGTCGTCCCGGCCCTGAAGAACTGGTATTTGCCGATAATGAGTTTGTATCCGCTGGGCGCAGTGCCTTCGGTTACTTCCCATGTGAATTTGAGACCATCGGTAAGGTCGCCAATAGCCTTAACTGCGTAGGGCTCGGGACCGGTTTTCTGGATAGTTACAGAGGCGGCCTGTGTTCCCTGAGTGATTTTCACGGTTTTTGTGGTTCCGGTGTAGTCGGTCAGGAAGAAAGTAACATCCGATTCGCGGGTGGCGGCGCCGTCGTTAGCCTCGCCGGTGAGAGTAACGGTGGTTTCCGTCTGGGCGGTAACGGTGAGCCAGGTGTCGCCTTCGGGGATGTCGATTTCCCACGGGTCGCTGGATTCGATTTCTAATATCACGCTACTTCCGGCGGCGCCGATGGCGGCGGTTGCGGGTGTGATGGTGAGTACCGGTTCATAGGCGGCCTGGGTAACGACGATTTCCTTCTTGACGGTCGGGTAGTCTGTCAGGGTGAACACGACGAGGGCTTCGCGGGCTTCGATGGTGAAGTTCGAATCGGATGCGAAGACGACCTCTGAATCGGTCTTTGAATCGGGCACTACCGAGAGCCATTCCGTGGCGGTCTCAGGGATGGGGCTGACAGTTACGTCCCAAGCATCGCCGTTAGAGCGCACCTCAAAGGAGAGGGTGTCGGCGGCGGCGGGCAGTTCAACTGCGTCGTCCGTGAGGGGCGGGTCGGCGGTAACGGTCAGGGCGGTGCCGTGGGGGTTTTGGGTTACTGTAACGGTAGCCAGCACGGTGCCGTCGATTTTGAACTCCACTTTGCCGGAGCGTTCTTCGATGGTGGCGTTTGCAGCGGCCGTTAATTTCACTGTGGCGGTGCCGTCGCCCTCGGCGGGCGTAACGGTCAGCCAGGCGGCGTCTTTGGTGGACGTCCATGCCTTGTTGGCGGTAACGGTCAGCGATTCGTCGCCACCGTCCGCGTTAAATACTACACTTTGCCGTGATACGGAAAGTTTACCGGCTTCGTCTTCCGGTGTAGTGTTGTCCTTGCAGGCGAAAGTTCCCAATGCCAGCGACAGGATTAACACGCTTCTAAACAATGATGTAAATTTACTCATGTCTGATGGATTTTAAATTAATAACTATACTAAAAAACACTAAATATTATGTTGTCTATTTATTTGACTGCTCTGTTATTTGGCCACAATTTTGAAGTTGCGGATAATAAGCTCGTAGTTAGGATTGGTGGGAATGCCATCATTATTGCCGGCCACGTCAAAGCGGATGAAGTGGTTGGCAGGTGCCTGCCCGCCGGAGCTGTCCAATCCCCATCCGGCCATCGGGTTGGCGTCGGGGTTGGCAGGCCAGGTAATCTTGTACTCGAAGGTTTTCCAGTTGTCAGCGGCTTCAATTACGATGTTCTGGCCGGTGGAACGTTCTCCCTGCGGGCCTCCGGCAACGCACCAGAAGAACTCGGCATGGCTGATTTTGCGGTTGAGCTTGTAGTCGAAGGTAATATAATAATTACGCTTGATGTTCAGCATGGTACCGAGTTTGGATGTGTTGATGTATGAATCGTTGCCAACAACGGTGAGTTTCACCGAGCCGTCGGAGAGTTCTTCGGCAGTCAGTGCATTTGCGGTGCTGACGAGCAGGCTCAGCTGTATTGGTTCCGGCAGGCCGTCCTGGACGACGTTCAGCGTCCGGGTGATGGTGGGATACTCTTTCAGGCTGAACCTGACGGCCGATGTGCGCTGTGCGGCCGGATTCTGGATGGCGGTGAGTTTCACGGAGCTTGCTGTAACATCCGACTTGGTGAGCCATGTGTCGTTGGCGGGAATTGATACTTCCCACTGCTCGTCGGCAGTAACGGTAACTGTGGTAAAGTCGCCGATGTCTTCAAGCATGGCTTTGTCGGCGCTCACTGTCAGCACGGGCGCGTAAGGGTCTTGAGTGAAGGTGATTTCCTGCGTGATGTCGGGATAGTTTTTCAGGGCGAAAGTAACCACGGCGGTGCGCTTGTCCAAGGTGCGGTTCTGTGTGGCGACGAATTTCACCGAATCGGCAGTGAGGCCGGTTGTGGAGAGCCAGCTGGCGGATTTGGGGATTGACACTTCCCATTCGTCCTTGTTGGAGACCACGTAGAAGGCGCGCTCGGTGGTTCCGCCGTTCACGGTGAACGCGGCGTTATCGGGCGTTACCGCTATTGCGGGGCCGTACTTGTTCTGGGTAACGTCAATATACCACATCTCTTCGAAGTTCATGATGAACAGGATACGTGCGGTGCGGTCAACGGTGGTGGCGTTCTTCTTCACTGAAATGGAGATTTTGCTTTCCTCCGTGCCGTCGCCGGAAGTGGGGGTAACGGTGAGCCAGTCGGCGTCGTTGGTGATAGACCACGGGCCATTAGCCCATACGGAGAATGTGGATACGGCGTCATCTTCGGCATTGAAGAGGGCGGTAGAGACCGGCCCGACTACCATGCGCGGTTCGGTTGTTTCCTTCTCCTCGCAGGCGGTGATAGCAAGCATTGACAGGCTCGCCACGACCGCGGTGAAGCAATTAAAGGTAAAATAATTAATGAACCTTTTCATCTTTTTTGTATTAAACTGTTAATTAATAAACGGTAAGTTCTTCGGCATACGTGTAGCTGGCGCCATTATCGTTTTTAATGATAGTCCAGCGCAGATACTGGCCTGTAGTCGGCTCATCTAAGGGGATGTTGGTATCGGCGGTAACTGATTTGCCTGAGGGCAACTTGGCCACAATAACGGTTGTCCAGTTGATTTTATCCTCGCTGATTTCGAAGGTAACATCAATCGGGCTGGCGTTGGTATCGCCGTCATCGCCATGTCGCGGGGTATAGATGATGCCGTTGACGGTGGCGAGGCTGCCGAAGTTGATTACTAACGACATGGGGAAGGTTATTTTGGTGCCGGTGTGCCATGCTGCGGAGGTACCGTCAATGAGGTTCTCCACTACATATTCATCGCTCAGCTGGCCGTTTGAGTAGTCCTCAATAGTCCATGCCGATTTCGGGGGTATTTCGCGGGGCTGGTCAGCGGCTAATGCGACCACTTTCAGTACGATATATTCCGTTTTCAGGTTCTCGTTGAGGGGCAGTCCGTCCGGCGCGGAAGCCGACTTGACGCTCACGGGAATCAGGTAATTAGTTCCCGGCTCCAGCAGGGCGTTGTTCTTGACGGTTATTTGCAGCGGTTCGGAGGCGAACGTTCCGGCGGGAATTGTCAGCGTGGAGCTGAGCGATACGGCGCCCGCGGGTATGGCGACATATTCTGTCGCGTTGCTCGCGTTGTAGGCGGCCACAAGGGAGGGGTCAACCTCGACCACCGCGGTGATGTCGGTAGAATAGGGCTGTGTGGTCCCCCCGTAGCGCAGTCCGCCGATGGTAACGGTAGTGTCCCGTCCCGTTTCAGTACTGATGCTCAGCGACTTGGGCGTGGATGTGGCGCCGGCGAGCCAGAGGTATTTAAAATCCTCAAATTCCAGCGTTCCGTGCTTCCATTCTTTCTGGCATGACGCCAGGGTGGTCAGAGCGGCCAGCGTTATCATGCCGGTATATACTTTTGATAAAAGTGTTTTAAGTTTCATCTTAAATAGCAGTTAAACGGTTAAAAATATCAGTTCCATCCGGGATTTTGCCAGCTTTCGCCGGTGTATTCCTGCATTTTCAGCACTTCGCTTTGCATGATGGGGAACATGAGATACTTGTCGGTATTTGTTCCGCGTTCTTTAAGTTTTATGCGGGTGTAGTCGAAAGTATTGCTGCTGTTTTTAGTTATTTTCATGCCGGTAACGAAGTTGTCGGTTTGGCTGAGGATTTTCCAGCGGCGCACGTCGAAGAAGCGGTGTTCTTCGAAGGCGAGCTCTACGCGGCGTTCGTTACGGTAGCGGGCTTCGAAGTCTGACTTCGACAGTCCTGCGGGCAGTTTTGGCATTTGAGCCCGCAGGCGGAGCGAATCCACGGCATCGATAGCCGAGAGGGAGAGGCCTCCGGCCACTTTGGCGGGGACCACCGTGCTGGGGCTTCCGGCGTTGTAAGCCGCCTCGGCGAAGTTGAGATACAGCTCACCCATTCTGTAGAGGCGGATGATGGGGTCAACGGATACGCCGACGGCAGATTTATAGTTGTTAAATTTGCGCAGGTAGTATCCCGTGCGGGTGTAGCGGGTATCTGTAACCCTGTCGGATATGCCGCAGTTGCCGCCCACGAATGTCTCCACACTCACGATTGGCGGGGGCGGGGTATAGCTGACAATCATGGGGCTCTTGATGGTCAGGGTAACGCCTATCTGGTTATTGACGAAGTCAAAGCGCAGGAAGTGCTGTTCCACGGGTTCGCTGCCGGCTACGGTCATGTCGGCATTTCCGAATCCGTAGTCGCCGTCCACATTGCCGCCGATTTCATGCTCGAAATGTATCCATTCTCCGGGTTCGGTTTTCACGATGGTCATATTCTGGCCGGTGCTTCTGCCGCCTTCGGGGCCGCCTCTCACACAGAAGAAGAACTCTGCATCCCACACGTTTCCGTCGCACTGGTAGTCAAAAGATACTACACGCTTGACGGCTTTTACGATAGGTTTGCCGATGTTGGTGAAATAGTAGTATGCATCGGCGCCGGTGGATGTGGCGGTTATCGAGCCGTCCGCGTTGACGGTAACGGTGCATCGGGAGGGGTTGTCGCCGGGTGATGGCGGGGTACGGTATCCCATGGTGATTTTGCCGAGGGTGTCGTTCTTACCCAGCAGTGCGCGGTCGGAATTATTGTAGTAAATTGAGGCGTAGAAGCGCGGGTCACGTCCCTCGTAGGGATTTGCGGGGTCGTAGTCGGTGGCTAAGGGGTTGTAGATTGGGATGAGGTGGTCGGCGTCAGCATAGCCCAGAATTGGGGGTACGCCGGTGCTCTGCATCTCATAGCTGTCCACGAGTTCCTGCGAAGGCCCCGCCCCTGCCGCATTCTGGCCCTCAGTAACGGGGGTTCCCGCATTTATCCACACGTTAGAGCGGCTACCGGCGCCATAGATGGTTTCCTTATCCACGGCGCGGCTGGCGTCAGAGGTAACCACGCAACAATAGTAGTCGTAGGCACTGCGGGCGATGTCGCTTGATGGGGTGATATTAAACAGGCGGAAGCCGTGAGCATAGCACTCGTCGAGGGCTTCTTTGGTGATTTCCAGCGCCTTGTTCCAGTCATATTTACTGCCGCTGGCATACCATAAGGGGCTTGCCGCATAGAGGGCGGCCTGCGATTTCACCGCCCAGGCGAAGGCGCGGGTGATGGTGCCGTTCTCGTTGTCGCTCAAGTCCCAGCGGAATCCCACAGTAGAGCGGGATGATATTGGCAGGGCCAGCGCCGAATCGCACGAGGCCATGATGAAGTCCACACATTCCTCGAAAGAGGCTCTGCGGTCCTGCGTAAAGTCGTAGCCTATTTCGTATGGTTTGTCCATTATCGGGACGCCGCCATAGCGCTTGATAAGCTGCAGGTAGTAGAACCCGCGCAGGGTATATACTTCTCCAATCCAGCCGCTAAGCTCGTCGGCTTCGATGGCGGCGGTGAATATTTCGGGGTCGTTGATATATGTCAGGAAAGAATTACATTTCCGTATTCCCTCGAAATAATGCTGCCACACGTCGCCCACGGGGTTTGAGAACACTGATGTGCGGTTGTTATACCAGTTGTTGGGGCTGCTGCTCACGCCGTCGGCGGCGTCGTGGGCCTCGTCGCTGTAGGAGGCCAGCAATGCGCCGCCATTATTGAATCCGGGCGTGATGATGTAGTCGCGGCACCGGTCGTGGTAGTTGCGCACCCGATAGTATTCGCTGAAGACAGTTTCTATCGTCAGGCGGCCGTCGGAGGGCAGGTCGAGGTCGGCACAGGCGGGCATTCCCGTCAGCACGACTGCAGTGGTCAGGATATTAAGAATACTGCGTTTTAAGTCTTTGTTTATCATGTCTGAACATTTTAGAAGTTAACACTAAGACCGAGATTATAGACCCTGTAGGGCTGATACATCGTCATCGAGAATATTTCGGGGTCGATGTATTTGGTTTTCATATTGTCGATAGTGAACACGTTATGCACGTTGATTGCGAGGCGTACCCGCTCGGAGCGGATTTTGCGGGCGATATTGTCGGGCAGCGTGTAGGCTAATTCCACATTTTTGAGGCGCACAAACGAGCGGTCTTGCAGGAAGTAGTCGCTGTTCTGGTGGTTTGAGGATGTGGAGAGCGACAGGGCGGGGAAAGTGATGCTTTCGCCTGCCGCATAGCGTTCGGGCGTCCATGCGTTCTGGTGCAGGTCGCTGTAGTAGCCGTAACGGGTTGCTGTTTCCTTGACGCCCACTAAGCTGGTGGTGAATGATGACCAGTTGCTGACGCCCTGAAAGAACAGCGCTATTTCCCAGTTCTTCCATGTAGCGCCCAGATTGAGGGCATATTCTACTTCGGGATATGAGGGATAGCCCATCGGGACGACGTCTTTGGCGTCAATCACGCCGTCGTTGTTGAGGTCTATATACTTGAGGTCGCCCAAGCGGGGTGCGCCGAATGAGTATGTCAGGCCGGAAGTGGCCAGCTCGTCGGCAGAGTTGAACATTCCGTTGCCGTTGCTGTAGTCAACAAGGTAGCCCCATTGCTGTCCCCAGCGGTAGCCTTCGGAATGATAGCGGTATGGATAGTCCGTGTCGTAGGGGGCCTCGTCCACATCTATCACCTTGTTACGGGCGAAGGTATAGTGGAAGTCGGCGTTCACGGCAAGTTCCTTATTAAAGTGTTTGTTGAATCCCAGCGTCAGCTCGTATCCGGCGTTCTCCATCTTGCCGGCGTTGATTTTCGGGTAGTATCCCAGCGCAATTCCCTGATATTGAGGAATGCGGTTGCTGCCGGAAATCAGCATATTGTCAACCTTGTCGGTAAAGTAGTCGAAGCCGACGGTAACCATGTCGAACAGTCCGAGGTCGATACCTAAGTTGAGCTTTTTGATTTTCTCGGCTTCTAATTTCGGGTTTCCGTATTCGAGTTCACGGCCGTCGGCGCGGATATTTGTCAGGTAAGCGAAGCGGGTACCCATCTGGTCGTTGGCAGTGATGCCGTAAGAGGCGCGGAGTTTGAGCAGGCTCACGTAATCGTTCTCAAAGAAGTCTTCTTTGGAGAGGATGTATGCGGCCGAAATCGCGGGGGTTGCCGTATAGCGGTAGTCCGGATGGAACTGTTCGGAGCCGGAATAGCCGATATCGCCCTTGAGGAAATAGCGGTCTTTGTAGCCGTAAAGCACACTGAGGCCGAAGTTCTGCCGTTTATATGGCAGAATTGAATTGCCGGAGCCGGTGGCTTCCTTTTCCTGCAGCAGGTAATAGGTGTGGGCGGAGGCGTCAATGCTGTGCTCGCCAAAGCGGCGGTTATATTCAGCGTTGGCAAACAGGTCTAAATAGTAGAAGAATACATGTCCTTTCCCGTATGCTAACGGTGTGTCCTCGTAGGTTTTATACACCGAGAAGTTGTCTAAGCGGTCGAAGCTGTTGTCACGGATAACCCGCACGTAGCTTTGGGTGGTGGTGGTGGCATTACGCACGTATGTTTGATATGCCATTGCGCCGCTCACTGACAGCCCTTTTGTGAGGAAGCTCATGTCAACTTTCAGGCCGACCTGGGCTATCACGTTGGTCTCGATGACCTGCGTATAGCCGCTGCGGTTGAGGATGCCATAGACGGACGAGTCGAAGCCGTCCACCACTACCGCCTTGTTGCTGACAGTGGGCTCATCTTCGATGATAGGCGAGACGGGGCCGAACATTGTCGGCGGGGCGTTGAACAGTTCGCTGTAGATGTTCCATCCCATCGTGCCGCCGCCGGAGAGCTGTTCGCGTTTGATGCTGCCGGTAAGGCGCATATACCCCGACACATATTTGCTGAACTTGGCGTCCATATTTGAGCGGAAGTTCACAATCTTCACATTCGGAGTGGGGTCATAACTGCGGTCCGGTTCGTCAGTGATTTTGAAGGGTTCTTCCTGGTTCACGAATCCGATGTCCGAGAAATAGTGGAATGTGTCGTTGCCCCCGATAACATTAACGCCCACACGCTGTCGCGTTACCGCCTTGCGCATGTAGATGTCGTACCAGTCGTTATTCGGGTATGAGATGTCGTCGCCGGCGGCGAAGTGGTCAATTTCGTCCTGTGAGAACTGGGAATATGGTCCCAGTCCGTCACGTTCACCGGCTTCGTTCCGCAGTTCGGCATAGCGGGCCGAGCCATAGAACGGGGGACGCCGGGTCATCTGCTGGACGGAGAAGTCGCCGTAGGCCTCTATCTTTTTAGGGCCGCTGTAGCCGCGCTTGGTCGTGATAACTATTGCGCCGCTGGCGCCCTGTATGCCGTATATTGCGGTTGCGGAGGCGTCTTTGAGGGCCGTAATACTCGCGATTTCTTTGGGCGAGATGAACTCATAATACTGGGTAGGCGTAACTACCCCGTCGATGATTATCAGCGGGCTGGCGTCATTGTTTGAATAGCGGCCGCGTATTCTCATGCTGGTATTGTTGTATCCGAAGAAGGTCAGTTCGGGGATTGCCGAGATTGTTGATACGCCGGTGAGGCGTCCCTGATAGGTCTCTGACAGCACGTTTGAAGGGGTGCGGTTGATGACATCGCCACTGACCGTGGCCACAGCCCCCGTAAACGATTCGCGGCTGTGCAGGTCATAGCCGGTGTTGATATAGCCGCCCTGATTGTGGTTGTCGAACTTCAGCACGATTTTCTCCAGCTTATTGAGCTGCTCTACGGATATGCGCTGGTTTAAATAGCCTGCCGCAGAGACGGTTACAAAGCTGCTGCCGTCATTGATTATCAGCATGTATATGCCTGTTTTCGGCGTGAAGTACTGATTGTCGCCAAATTCGGAGACCAGCAGGGCGCCGCCTATCGGCTGGTCGAAGATGTTGACCACCCTGTTCTGGACTTCCTGGGCTACAGCCCCCTGCCCCACCAGCACGGCCATCGTGCAGAGCGCTGCATATCTGATATATTTGTAGAAAATATTCATAATTACAATTCTTAATAATGAACAGTTGTTATTAAATAATTACCAACCCGGGTTTTGCCATTTCGTTTGCGTAACGGCTTCGAGGTTTGAAGCCTCATCGAAGGGAAGCGGCAGCAGCAGGTCTTTGTTTTGCCAGCCGCCCCGCGGGTTCTCGCGGATAGAGCGTCGGGTATAAGTATAGTTTGAGCCGTTCTTTTCAATCTGCATGGCCGTAAAGTATTTGCAGGTGGCACTGAGGTCTCCGTCAGGCGTTTGCCAGCGGCGCAGGTCAAAATAACGGTTTTCTTCCCATGCCAGCTCTATGCGGCGCTCATTGCGGATACGCAGGATGAGGTCTTCCTTCGACAGTCCGGCGGGCAGGTCGGGCATGCCGGAGCGGGCACGTACCTCGTTGGCGGCGGCAGCGGCCTCGGCGAAATGGCCTGCTTCTGCGGCGGCCTCGGCTAAGTCAAGCAGCAGCCCTCCAAGACGGTAATATTTCCAGTTGGAGTTGTTTATCTGGATGGCATTACTCGATTTTGGCGTAACCATTTTGTAGTGGTAGTATCCCGTGCGGGAATGGGTGCGGTTGTTGATGTCCCAGCTCGGCTCATGCGCCCCGCCCATGTATGTCTGTATCTCTATGTCCCAACTCGTGAACGGCGCTTTCGGTTCCATTTCTATATGGACACCGTTATAGAGTACGTATTCTGCGAACCGCGGGTCACGGTTTTCGTAGGGGTTATTGGGGTCATAGAGGGTGTTATCCCTATTGTAGTTCGGTTGCAGGTGCCGCTCGTCAAGATAGGGTTTTGCCAGGTCGAGAACGGGCTTGCCGTCGATGGTCTCGAAAGCGTCCACGAGTTCCTGGGTGGGACAGGTGCCGCACTTGTATGTGTTCGGGTGGTCGCAGCCGATATAGCCGATGTGCCACACGAAAGTGCCGCCGTCGCGCACCTGGAAGATGGTTTCCTTATCGCGCGGGGTTGCCGAGTAGTCGGCATTATTGCAGACCAACTGTCGCAGGGCGGCCGCAGGGCCGGTGCCGAAGCCTGCTTGATTCGTGCAGGCGGTAAACAGCTCATAGCCATTGGCTTTGAGCAGCTGAACGGAGTTGCTGATTTCCTGGTAGGCCTCTTCCCAGAGGTTCAGGCCGTCGTTATGCAGGGGGCTTGCCGCAAAGAGCATGGCATTCGCCTTGAGGGCGCAGGCCAGCGCTTTGGTGGTTCGCATGGCGTCCGCGCTATTGTCGATGCGCCACGGCAACATCGGCTCGGCGAGGGCTTCCGTACATTCCTTAACGATAAACCGTGCCACTTTAGCTACCGAATCGCGGCGGTAGGTGGTAAAATCGGCGTCGTAGGACACCGACCCTTCAATTACCGGTACCCGTCCGAACCACTTCACAAGTTCCATGTAGAAGAAGGCCCGCAGCACTTTGGCTTCGGCTTTGAAGCGGCCGCGGTTGGCCGGTTCCGACACGGCGGTGGTCTCCTGGTCTATCAGCTCAATGAACTGCGAGCAGAGGTGAATTTGCTGCCACGACCGCTCCCAATAAGCGGCATTATAGGTGGCAGGCGTGTGGTTATCGGCCGGCCAGTCGCGCAGCCAGTGCTTGGCGGCCGTGTTATTGTCATTATAGCAGCCTGTAACGCTCTGGTCGGCGGCGTCATCGGACGACCACCCGTCATCGGAGCAGGCCACCACTAATGGGTCAAAGAACCAGTAAACGTATCCTTTTCGCGGGATTTGATTATAGCAGGCGTTGAGCAGCGCCTCGACGCGGAGCGGGTCCGAAAGGATTTCATCCATTTGCAGCAACCCGTCTGGAGCGCGGTCAAGCACATCGGTGCAGCCGCCAAACAGTGCGCCTGCAAATATCATTAATATAAGAGTATATTTTTTCATTTCTGTCCTGTTTTACGAGTTAAAATGTAACGTTAATACCGAAGTTTACCATCTTGGTTAAGCCATAGCTCAAGGCATAGCTCATTTCGGGGTCAACCACATTGACGGGGAGTTTTGTCCATGTCCAGAGGTTGTTGCCATTGACATATATTCTGGCGCGACTCATGTTGATGGATTTCAGCAGGGTTTTGGGGATATTGTAGCCCAGTTCGATGTTCTTCAGGCGCAGGAAGGAGCGGTCCATAATGAACACGCTGTTGGCGCGCTGGCTGACGCCCTGGGAGGTTCCCAAAGCGGGATATGTAATTTTGTCGCCTTTCACGTAGCGCTCAGGCGTCCACGCATTGCGGTGCCATCCCGAATAGAAGCCCACAAGTCCGAACTCGGTAACGCCCCAGTCGGTCTGCGTCCAGCTGCTCTGGCCGATGCCGGTAAAGAGGAAAGAGAAGTCGAAGTCGTGGAACTCTAAGGAGCCGGAGAATCCGTATGATATGCGGGGAACGCTGGGATAGCCTATCGGGGCGATGTCGCGGTCGTTAACTACTCCGTCCGGTTCAGGGCCGTCGGGGCCGCTGACCCCTGCGATGTCCTTATACATGAAGTCGCCCAGACGCGGCACCCCGCCTACCGCATAGGTCGGCAAATTGTCAAGTTCACTTTGGGTATTGATATAGCCGTTGCCATTGCTGTAGTCTATCAGGTAGCCCCACTGTGTGCCGATGCTGTAGCCGGTGCTGCGGAAAGGATAGGCATAGTCGGAACCATAGCGTACCTCGTCGGCAAATATCACCTCATTGCGGTTATAGGCAATGTTGCCTTTCACGTTGAAGCTGATGTCGTTAGTGATATTTTTGCGGTAGCCGACTTCCAGTTCTGCGCCCTTGTTATCGACAATACCAAGGTTTACTTTCGGTATATTGCTTATCGGCACTCCCTGCAGTATCGGCACGGTTTTGCGGGTGATGAGGATTTTGTCGCGGTGTTCCGAGAACACGTCCGCGGTGATAGTGATGGCATCGAACAGGCCTATCTCAAGTCCGGCGTTCTTCTTTTCGGCTTTTTCCCACTGGACGTGGTCATTGCCGATAAGCCCCTGGTTCACCTGCTGGCCGCGTCCGAGGCTGCTGTAGATGCCGCTCCCCATCGTTATGGAACTCTGGTAGAGGAAACGTCCCTGACCGCTGTCATTACCGGTGATGCCGTAAGAACCGCGTATCTTGAGGAACGAAATCACGGGGTTGTCTTTGAGGAACTCTTCGCGGCTGGCCACCCATCCTATCGAATAGGAGGGGAACGAGCCGAAGCGGTTGGCCGGAGCGAACTGCTCTGAACCGTTACGCCCGTAGTTAAACTCGGCTAAATAACGCCCCGCATAATCGTAGGTTACGCGGGCTATCATACCTATAACATTATGGGGCACGGCGGCGCCATAATCCTGGTGGTCGCGCTGGTAGAGCAACATGCCGGTAACGTTGTGGTCTTCGGCAAAGGTACGGGCATAGTTGAGCGACAGCTGATAGTTGGTATAGTAGCTGGTACTCATATTCTTGCTGATAGAGATGGATGTGTCCTGGTTGCTGTTAATCGGTGAATAGGAACTTATTCCACCGGCTTCGCGGGCCACCGTAACAGAATAGCTGTCAAGGTCTTTATGGCCTTCCAAAACGGTATTGGCGCTGGTGTCGAAAGCCACTAATCCTTTGAAGCTCAATCCTTTAGTGATAAAGTTCAACTTCCAGTCCACGCCGAGCGAGGAGTTGAGGGTGGTGCTGGTCTGCTGGCGGTATCCACGGCGGTTGATTTCGCCGTAAGTGTTACGGTCCTGGCCGGACTGTGCCACTATTTCTCCGGCCGGTACGCCATAGCCGGCGGCGGTCAGCGGGCCCGGGTCGGTGGGCGGGGTAGCCCACGTATAGGCTATCATGTTCTCAATCATGGTCGTTACGCTGCCGCCAAACAGTTGCGTCGTTTCCGGAGTGTTCATCCGCTGCAGATAGCTCGAAATATTCAGCGAGAACTTCAGGTCGTCAATCGGTTTGTAGTCGATGTTGCCGCGGAAGTTATAGCGGTTCATTTTATAGCTGGGGTCGTAGCCCAATTTGCTCTCCGGCTCGGTCTTGAAGTTACCCCCCTGCCCTATGTAACCGGCATTGAGGAAGTAAGTAAAGTCTTTCTGGCCGCCGTTAAAGTTGGCATTAAGCCGGGTTTGGGGCGCCCAGTCGCGGAAGTAGTCATGAAACACGTCGCGGTCGGGATAGAACACGGGGTCTTCGCCACTGCGGTACATGTCAATCATATACTGTGTAAAGGGGTAAGTGCTTTCGCTGGCTGTAGGGTTGGAATTTTTGTATGCCTGGTTGCGCAGTTCGGCAAATTCCCACGAATGGAGTCTGTCGGCATGGACGATGAACTTTTGCAGGCTGTAGTCGGCCGAGATGCTCAGTTCCGCTTTTCCGGCCTCGCCGCGGCGGGTGGTGATGAGGATAGCGCCGTTAGCGCCGCGCACACCGAATACGGCCGTGGCCGAGGCGTCCTTGAGGATAGATATTGATTCCACCTCGTTGGGGTCGAGCATGCTGATTCCACTGCGCGGCACCCCGTCAATGAGGATGAGCGGTGTGGCGTCATTAAGGGTTCCCAGTCCGCGCAGATAGAGGTTCACCACATCGTTGCCGGGCTGTCCCGACCGCTGCATGACCGTCAATCCGGGCAGCCGTCCCTGCAAGGCAGTAGAAAGGTTGGCTTGCGAGCTCTGTTTCAGCTCCTTGGTCTGCACTGTAGATATTGCGGCCGTAACCGATTCCTTCTTCTGTACGCCATACGCCACTACCACAACCTCGTCAACGCTGGCCGTTTCTACGGCGAGCACAACATTGATGGACGAGCGGGCGCCAACCGGCTGCTCTTGCGTCTGGAATCCTATGAAGCTGAATACCAGCACATCGGATTCCTTCGCCTGAATTGCATATTTGCCGTCCGCGTCAGTTACAACTCCGGTTGAGGCACCCTTTATCTGTATTGTAGCGCCGGGTAGCGGCTCGCCGTCCGCCGTCTTCACCATTCCGGTGATACGACGCTGCGGCTGCTGCATATCCGCTTCGTTTTTTGGCGCAGCACCCACTGTGAGCGCTAACGCGGCGGTGAAAAGGAAGCCCAAAACCGCTTTTGTAATTGATTCAGTGATACGTAGTTTCATACATACTTATCAAAATATTTATTTAATACAAACCATCTGTCTGACCGTCCCAAAAAACGTTCCTTCCTTGGGACAATCGCGATGCAAAAATAGTAATTTTTATATTTGGGAAATGTTAAAAACCAATTTTAACAGTCGTTTTTTTTTTTTTTGTTTTAAATATCTGGAAATCAATACTTTACATAGATAACATATACTTAATATAAAAATATACGTATATTAAGAATATTTATTTTTGAACTATTGTTCACTAAAAATACGCAAACAGGTGTTCCAAAAAAGGAACGTTTTTTGGAACAGTTGCATAAATACAAGTTTTTATCAATCTATCCTGCGCCCCCTTTCCGAAGGGAAAGGAGAAAATGATTTTTGGTACACACGCAGGTGTGCCACTGTCCCAGCAATCCTCTAAATATGTCCGTTTATCTGCTTATCTATAAACATACACCTCTTTTCAAGGGCGAAGTATAACCTCTCTTTGACAGTGTGAGTGATAGAGGTGTCATACATTATATAATAGTTGTTCATTGATTCAGCATTGCAAGGCGCTGTTCCACCACTTCAAAATCGGCGTCTTTAATGAGGATGCGTTTTTGCTCGTCCAGCAGATAGAGAGTGGGGATTGCTTTGAGGTCGTAGAGTTCTGTTTTTTGGATAACTGCACCCTTATCGTATCCGTCGAGCCAAGTTGTGGGGACGTCAGCGGCATGTCGTTTCCAGATTTCCAGGTCCTCGTCGGGATATACCGAAACAATTTTCAGCCTGTTTTGCTGCTGTAGCGTTCCGATGAGCTGCGAATGTTTGATTTTTTCAATTACCTCGGCGCAAGTGTGGCAGTCGGGGTTATAGAACATCATCAGGGTATAAGGCGCTTTGGCGTTGTAGAGGGTAGTTTTTTGGCCGTTGCGCAGGATGTAGGAGAAGTCGGAGGCGGGTTCTCCGAGTCTGTTTTTCAGCAGCAGTTTCAGCCGGTATTTTGAGCGCTCGCGCGTGGCCTCGTCTGTTTTTGGGTGAGCAATGAGGTATTCTGCTATGGGGATGTAAAATTCCTCGTTGCGGACGGGCGATTGCGGGTCGCGGATGTAGTCGTCAAACAGCTTCAGGAAATACTCCCTCATGCGGCCGGTTGGTTCTGCTTCGGTCTTTTTCAGGATGGCATTGATGGCGTCAAAGGCCGTTGATTTGGCGGCAATGGGGAGTATCAGGGCGAAGTCGGCGAAGGCTTGTGCGGTTACTTCCGGCAGCCGGGTATAAACGGTGTCCATAAAATCCATGTTGTCCCAATAGTGCTTCACTAAATAGTTAGCTCTGTCAGCGGGGGCAGTCAGTATGTCAGGGATTTCCGGCATCCTTATTTTGCGCTTTTCAGGCTCTGCTACACCTTTAATAACAGTATTCGTCGGGCGGCCACTGCACGCCGCAATCACTGCAAAAACGACCGACAGCAGCCCGAAAATCCGACACCCCGTCGTTATTAAATGTCTCTTTCTCATATCTGTATTTCTTGAAATAACGCGGCAAAAATATAAATTTTTTCAATGCGAAAGAAAAATCCACACATCGGGCCGTGTATAACTGAATTTTTTCTATCTTTGTCGCCGGAATAAATATATCATGCTTACGCGGTTACGGACATACGTTTTCTCATTTTTGTTGGCACTGGCGGGCCCGGTTGGGGCTTTGGCGCAGGCGGGGACGAGCTTTAACACGCCGATACTGTTCCTGCCCGCCCT
>JAISSS010000004.1 GCA_031272965.1 Bacteroidales bacterium
TGTCCGCGAACTGGAATTTCATGGCGTAACAACGCGGGACGACGCCAAACTCCTCGAAGCCCAACTGCACACGATGATTTCAGACCCGGAAACGGCCGCATGGTTTGACGGCTCATGCCGCGTGGTCAATGAGCGGAACATCATGCCTGGCAATGGCCAAAAAATGAAGCGCCCCGACCGAATCATGTTTAATGGCAGGGAAATAATCGTAATAGATTATAAATCAGGCCAAAAAGAATCAAAATATCTGACACAGGTCAGGAATTATATGAACGCGCTGCATCAATGCTTCCCTGACCGTCACATTAAAGGCTTCATCTGGTACACGCGAAATAACGAGAGAATCTGCGTGTAGGTGTTTCGGCTATTCGCTTTCTGTGGTGTTTCTGTTCCCGCATATTGCGGCGCAATAGCATGTATTACAGTGCTTTTCGATTTTCGTTGGGGCATAAATTCCGTCGCAGGCCAGCACCTCGTTGAGGAGAGCGGTCAGTACGAGCTGAAATTCGTCGGCTATTTCCTGATAATCAACGGGTTGGCGGTTATATCTGATTTCGGGATTGAAGTCGGCAAAAAAGTCGTCAATTTTATAAATGCAGGGGGTAATTGGGGGGCGCCGTCCGAGGGTGCGTGAAAGCACTTCCGCATAGACAAGGGTTTGGAAGATTTCTTTGCGCCGTTCTTTCTCGTCGGGGTCGGTAAGTTTGCGGATGTCTGCCGCATGGTCGGGCGCCTTTCTGCCGGTTTTGTAGTCGAGGTTCACATTGCGGCCGGTTTTATAGTCTATAATTCGGAGCTGCTCTCCGACAATATCCACGCGGTCGAATATTCCGCCGACCGTTACCGAGCCGTTATCGGTGTTGAATCGGGCGCGGTATCCATTGTCTTCCAATCCGGTATGCAACGGGGTTCCGTCGTCGTTTTTTTCGGTGGAAACGGCTAAGCGGAAGGGGGCATAGCGTCGGTCATTTTCGAGCATCTTCAGCAGATATGTTTTGATATTTTCCTTAATCAGCAGGTTCTCGCCTGACAGAAATTCGGGATTTACGTGGTCTGAATGGAACATTTCTTCGGCGAAAGCCTGCATTGTGGCCTTGTCGGGCAGGTCGGAACTGCGCATATCCTCGAGCGCGTGTGCGGTGATGAGCTGGCCGTTGCCGCCGAGCGCCGTATAAACGATTTCTGCCGCCTTATGAAACAGCGACCCGAACAGGCGGCTGTCTATCTCTTCCGTGATTTCGTCGGGTTCTCTGATTTCGGCAATATAGCGGAAATAGAACTTCTTCTGGCAGTCGAGCCATGTGTTCAGGGCGCTGGGTGTGAGGCATTTCATCGCTATGAGTTTGGCGGAATGTTCTTTTGTCCGCCGTATTTCTACGGGGTTGGTTTTCACGGCCGGTGCGTGGAAGAACAGGTCGAGTTTTTTGGGGGCGGTGGCGTCGGAGAACGTCATCGGCGCCGAGTTGTAGAGCAGTTGTGTGAGGAAGCGGCTCATCTCGCCCGAATTGGGGCCCTCGCCGGAGGAATCATATATCAGCCTGACATGTTGAGCGCGGCGCAGCAGCCGGTAGAAGTAATATGCCTGCACAGCATCGTCCTCCTCGAATGCCGGAAGCCCGAAGGCCTTGCGAAGGTTATATGTAATGAACGAATGTTCAGATTTATTGCGCGGCAATGTCCCCTCATTGGCCGACAGGATTATAACCTGCTGAAAATCGAGGGCGCGTGTCTCCAGCAGCCCCATAACTTGCAAGTCTGATAATGGCTCGCCTTCCAAAGGAATCCGCACTGATTGCATACTCCGCAGCAACAGCCGGTAGAACAAATCTAAGGTCATAGCGCCCGAATCGGCTAACTTGTGGTTGCGCAACAGCTCTCGCAGTCGCGACAGTGTGATGTATGCCTGATAAAAGTATTCCGCTTCCAGGCTGCCGTCGCCGTCGCATAATTTTGCGGCTAATATGTTGATAACCTGCAATATGGCATCGAGGGCGCTGTGCCAGGTGTCGCGTTTTTGGAAGATGATTTCCAATAACGGAATATTTTTAAAGTCGCTGGCGGGCACCTGTAATTTCTTCTCTTTGAGGATATTGTCGGCGATTTCGGCGATTTCCGTGCCGGTCAGCAGCTGGTGATTCAGCAGGGCAAGTACGGCGCGGTAGTTGAACACGGTTTGTCCGGCCATTTCGCGACAGTTACCTTTGCGGTAGAGTTCCATAATTCGGGTTATGAAGCTGAACACGGGGGTGTCGCGCAGCGGGTATCCCATTGTGATGTTGATGTTCATGGTTGGGACGCGGTAGGTGAGCGCTGCGGTAGTGGGCAGCATCAGGCTCTCATCGGCCAGAACGATTGCAACGCTGTCGAAGTTGAGGGGGGGGGAGGGGGTGAAAATACTGTCCTGGTTGAGCGCCTGCACTTGTGCAACCTGTCCGGGAACCGATATGAGCCGGATGTCAGGTGTCTGCACAGTGCTCTGCAGTTCAAAATCGGACGGCGATGGAAAAGTGATTACATTTTCGCGCAGAAACAGCCCTGCTTCCTGCTCCTTTGCCTGTAGCAGTTCGGTGTCGCAGTCCCAGAAGAAGTTGGCCTGTCCTGCCTTTTTCAGCGCTGTAAACAGGCGCTTTTCGCAGGGGGTCAGTCCATTGAAGCCCACGAAGGCATACGGGTTTGTCCAGGTGAAGGCCCCGTTGTCGATTTTTTCGGCCACATTGCGGTAAATAAGCCCGCTGTAGCCGATGCCGTCTGCGGTCAGCCGCTGCCTGAACCGCTCATAAACGTCCGCTAATTTGCCCCATATTTCTAAGAAATTCCGGCGGTTGCCGTCTCTGATTTCTACTAATCCCCCCCAAAATTGCCGGATAGCGGCTTTCTGCGTGTCGGTTAAGAAATCAAATCTTTCTTCAATTTCTTTCAGGTCATAAATATTCCGGAACAATTGGCGGGCATCCACTAAATACTTGTCAACGATGTCGAAATCGGCGAGCAAAATTTCGCCCCAGAAATAAAACTCGTCTAAACTTTCGGGATGGCCGGTCACTTCGGTATATATCCGGTGTAAGAGCAATGTTAAATTAACAGTGTCGGAAGGCTGCAGGTCTGACAGGCGGGACATAAGGTCATCGACAGCAACGATGTCTGGCCCCAATATAGGCCTGTCAATGAGGCGGTTAAGATATTCATTAAAGAATACGCCTGCCCGTCGGTCGGGCAATACCACTGTCAGAAGGTCGAGCCGGTTGCCATACGTCCTGTACAGCCATGTGGCGACTTGTTGAAGAAACGGTTCCGTAAGATGCTGTTTTTCAGTCATTAAAAAAATATTAGTCTGTTTGCCGGATGAGCCGGAATTTCAAAACAAAAATAGGAAATATTTATCACAAACGGCATATTTTTTTTGAAAGAAATATAACATCTTAATTATCAGGTATTTACAGGATAATTGTTAAATATTGCGGACACGGAGCACTTTTTTTGTATTACGTATTGAAAAATGCTCTATCTTTGCAGTCGCAAAATTCGCGGTGCCATAGCTCAGTTGGTAGAGCAAAGGACTGAAAATCCTTGTGTCCCCGGTTCGATTCCTGGTGGCACCACGTGTATTCAAAGGGAAGCGTTGTTGCATAACATCGCAAATAAGGATTCCGCACCGCGGGGTCCTTTTTTTAGTGCGAATTTCAGAGACCGTATCACGATGGATTTTTTGCCGACATCGAAGAAAGAGATGGACGAGCTGGGCTGGGATGCGCCCGATGTAATCCTGTTTACAGGCGACGCATATATTGACCATCCGGCTTTCGGGGCGGCGGTTGTTGGCCGCGTTCTTGAGGCAGTCGGGCTGCACGTGGCCGTGGTGCCGCAGCCGAACTGGCAGGACGACCTGCGCGACTTCCGCAAATTTGGCCGTCCCCGGCTGTTCTTCGCTGTTACTTCCGGCAATATGGATTCTATGGTCAACCATTATACTGCCAACAAGCGCCGCCGTTCTGATGACGCATACACCCCCGGCGGGCAGTGTGGCAAACGCCCCGACCGCGCATTAACCGTCTATGGCCGCATCCTCAAGGAGCTGTATCCGGATGTGCCGCTCGTCGTCGGCGGCATAGAGGCCTCAATGCGGCGGCTGACCCACTACGACTATTGGAACGACATGCTGATGCCGTCCGTATTGGCCGATTGTGGGGCAGACCTGCTATTTTATGGCATGGCCGAGAAATCGCTCGCCATGTTTGCGCAGTTGGCCATGCAGGGGGTGGCGCCGCAAAGCCTGCGGAATATCCCGCAGACAGCGTTCCTCATTCCCGCGGGCATCCCCTATGCTACTGACCGGAGCTGGACGGACGCCGAACTCCACCCGCATGAAGCCTGCCTGCGCGACAAGCGAAAGTTCGCCGAAAATTTCGTCCGCATAGAAACGGAATCGAATCGTATGGCCGCCGCTAAACTCATTCAGCGCATTGGCGGTCAGATGGTTGTGGTGAATCCTCCGTGGCCGCCGCTGACCGAATCGGAAATGGACCGCTTCCATGCGTACCCGTTTACACGTCTGCCGCATCCGCGCTACCGCACCAAAGGCGCCATTCCTGCCTACGGGATGATACGCCATTCCGTAACTGCGCATCGGGGCTGCTTCGGGGGCTGTGCGTTCTGTGCCATCTCTGCCCATCAGGGCAAGTTCATCGCCAGCCGTTCACCGGAATCGGTTATGCAGGAGGTGGATGCAGTAACCCGAATGCCCGATTTCAGGGGGACGCTTACCGACATCGGCGGGCCTTCCGCCAACATGTACCGTATGCAGGGACGTCGTCCCGAACAGTGCCGCAAATGTGGCCGCCCTTCCTGTATCTTTCCTGCCGTATGCGCCAACATGAACACCGACCATGCCCTGCTCTCAGAGCTGTACCGCCGTGCACGGCAGCATCCGGCAGTGAAAAACGTCTTCATTGGCAGCGGAATACGCTATGACCTGCCAATGCACCCCTCCGGAAATGCCGACATCGACCGTCACAATGCCGACTACCTCCGCGAACTTATCACCCGTCATACTTCCGGTCGCCTGAAAGTGGCGCCGGAACACACCTCCGCCCGCGTACTGTCGCTCATGCGGAAACCCGCTTTCGCACTCTTTCAGAAATTCCGACAAATATTCATGAAAATTGCCGCTGATGCCGGACTTAATCTGCAAATAATACCGTACTTCATATCCAGCCATCCCGGATGCACTAACGAAGATATGGCCGAATTAGCCGCCGAAACCAAAGCCATGAACTTCCACTTGGAACAGGTACAGGATTTCACGCCGACCCCGATGACCCTCTCGGCAGTGATGTTCTACACCGGCCTCGACCCCTATACTATGACGAAAATCCATGTGGCGCGTACTGCCGCCGAAAAACTCGGCCAGCGAAAATATTTCTTCTGGTATAAGAAAGAGGAACAGCCGCAAATCCGCGCCGAACTTGCCCGCCTCAAACGCCCCGACCTGCTGCAAAAACTGTTCGGCAAGCACTGAAAGCCCTCAACTGCGGGGCGCCGCTTTCAGCAGTAGCATCGGTAGCAGCAGAAAGAGCGCGAGCATGGAAAATATTAAACCGCCGGAGGCGCCCGCCGCTAACGGAAACCAGAACGCCTCGCGTAACTGCCCCGCCATAAACGGGATAAATCCCAACACTGTGGATACTACGGTCAGGAATATCGGCCTTATTTTGGCGTTCCATGCCTTTATACAGGCCCGGCGGGGGGACAGCCCCGGACGCGCCGCCCGAATGTTGTTGTATTCATTAAGTATGTATATATTTGCGTTTACCGATAGCCCTGCCAGCAGCACAAATGAGGCAAAACCTCCCTGGTCAAAAAGCAGCTCAAAATAACGGAACGTCAGAAAAATCCCGATAAATGACACCGGAATAATGAACACTATCACAAATGGCTGCGTCCACGAATTGAACAGAATTCCGGAGATGAAATAAACTATGGCAATGATTATCAGCAAAAGCCAATACTGTTTTTGCGAATTATCGTCCCAGATGTAGTAGCCGCCGTCACTTTCGGCCTTATATCCTATCGGTGTGGTGTTATTGAAGCGGTCAATATGTTGCCGTATTGCTTTCTGTGCCTGTGTCCATGTTCCAATATAATCAAATTGCAGGCAGAGGCGGTATTGCTGGTTTTCTTTGGCGATGCTGTGTGCGGCCTGCGTGTTCTCAATGGTGGCCACTTCGGCGAGTTTATAGCTGCTGTTTGAGGCAGTACCGGCATAGTTCATCAGGTTCCACACGTCGAAGGCGCCCGCTTCGGCGGCACACATGAAAACCGGCTCTGTGCCGTCCGCTCCGGCATGGGCGCCCACGTATGAGGCGCGGGTAAACATGGGCAGGAAGGCATCAAACAGCGCTTCCGGCGGGATGTTCCGCCCCACGAGGCGCTCGCGGTCGATATCGAGTACGAACTCCGAAAAATCGTCCTTGTAATAGCTAAATTCCGAATTTACAGTTACGTCTTTGACGCGGCGGTATTGCAGCAGTGAATCGCGCATGATTTCTGCCCATGCGTTGAGCTGGTCATAGTTGTAGCCAGCAGTTTTATGCGGATACCGCCGGCCTGCTCGTGCATCTCGTTGGAGAAGCCGTCGCCGAATCCGTAAACCGCCCAGTTGCCGCCGCCCAGTTCCAGCGCCTTCCCGATGACCTCGCCTTTCAGTCGGAACGGGAACCCGCTGTGCTGCTCCTCTTTTATGAACAGTACGCGGATGCTGGCGCGTTGCCCGCTGTAAACGTTCGTCTCAAATTGCCGTACCTCGTGGAACTGCCGGATGTAACTCTCCATGCGACGCACTAAGGCGTCAAGCTGGTCACGGGTGGCGCCATTGGGCATCGAGGCCGTGATATAGAGCGACGTCTCACTGCGCTCGCTCGAAGAATAGGAACCGTTTTTCACCTTCTTGGCAAACAGCCGCAAGGTGCCGCCAAAAACGGCGTTTACAACCGGCTTGATTTTTTCGCGGTAGGCCTCTGTTCCTATCGTGCTGTTATACAGCTTCCCCAAAAACGTCGTATCAGGATTCACAGAGTAGTAGCCGCGCGTAACTGACCGGTGTTCCATCCTGTCGGGCAGCATGAATACAGGCAGGCCGAACAGCAGAACCACTGCCGCAATTACTATAAATTTCCGCCGACAAAATGCGCATATCAATCGTTCATAAAACCTGTTGAAGCGCACAAGCTGCCGTTTCCACCGTATCCGTCGCCGTTTCCGGCTGCCGCCATTATGCGGATATGAAACAAGTCCGAGAATGTCAATCAGGGCAGGTACTAACAGGATGGCTACCAATAGCGATGCGGTGAGATTGATAATGATTACGGCGGCAAAATCCTGCAGGTTCAGCCGCATGTTCTCGTCCATGAAAAAGATGATAACCAGCGCCCCCATCGTGGTCGCCGTGGCCGCGAAGATAGCGATGAACGCCTTGCGATTGTGCAGCCGTATTATCTGGTCGGACATCACAATCACATTGTCAATTATCAGGGTCAACGAGATGGTCAGCCCTGCCAGCGAGAACATTTGCAGTTCCGTTCCGAGCAGGAAGTAGAAGATGAAGGCAATGCCGAGATTTATGGCTAATGAAATCACAATCAGCAGTGAATATTTCAGGTTCCGATATACGAGCAGCACAAAAACCAGCAACAGCAGGACGGTGAGGCCGGTTCGGGAATATATTTTATTCAGTTCGCTGTTCAGGTAGTCGCCCTCATTATAGACGAGGTGCACTTCGTAGTCATCGGGTAACGCAGGGGTCAGTGCGGCGAGTCGTTTTTCCACTTCCGCACACAGCCGCAGGCGGTTGGCCTCGTCGCGGGCAGTGAAGGACAGATAAATTGAATTGAGACCGTTGATGCGGAAATAGCTTGTGGCTTCCTCTTCCGTGTAGAGGCAGGTTACTAACTGGGCGAGCCGGAATATTCGTCCGTCGGCGGCCTGCACCGGAATAGAGGCGGGGTTGAAGTCTGTGCCGGGGCTGTCGTGCACCAATACCAGCCGAATCCATTCGTCAGAGGTGGCGTCCACCTGCGCCATGCCCATAAATTCGCGGCCGAGGTGCGACTGTACGGCCGCACGGATGGCTGCCACCGTCAGCTCATGTCGCTTCAGGCTTTCAAAGTCGTATTCCAATTTCCAAATCATGCGGGTGGCGCCGCTCACCTCAATGGCATCAATACCTTTAATGTCGGAAAGACGGGGCTTTATGGCGGCTTCCACATAGTCGCGGATAGCTATCGGCGAATGCGGAGCATTGATGGTGTAGCGCATGAACGGCATGGCGGCTTCCTTGCTGACCCCGGACAGCTGGACTGCGGGATAGCTGGTGCCTTCCGGCAATGAGGGCCATGCCTGCCTGACGATGGCTGACGCCTCAAACCGTGCCTGCTCCGGGTTCACATGCCGGTTGAGCCGCAACGTGATGACGCCCCCGTTGGCCCGCGACATCTAGCTGCTCCCCACAACTCCGCGGATGCGCCCTAACATTCCCTCTAATTTCGCGGTGATTTCGGCCTCCACAACCCGCGCCGACTGCCCGGGCATGGAATAAGACACGGTGATTTCCGGCATGCGGCGCGAGGGCGTCAGCTTCACCGGCAGCAGCGGCAAAAAACATATCCCAACTAACATGAAACAGCCAAAAACCACCAAAATCGAAAAAGACTTCATACCTGCCTGACAAATTTATTAATTACATATTTTTGCTTTTCTTTCGGTATGTCCACCAATACAGCAGTGGCACTACGAAGAGGCTGATGGGGGTGCCGACCACCATGCCCCCGATAGTGGCTAAGGCCAGCGGCTTTTCAAGTTCAGACCCCAAATCGCTGCTGAAAAACAGCGGCGCCATGCACACCACCGAAGTCAGAGCGGTCATCAGGATTGCTTTCAGGCGGCGCCGTCCGGCCTCGTGGATGACCTCCATCAGCGACATGCCCGACTTGCGCAGTTGGTTCATCACATCCACTTTCAGGATGGAATCGTTGATAATAACTCCGCAGGCCACAATGATGCCTATGGCCGACATGAGATTCAGGGTATGTCCGCAGACGAGCAGTAATGCCAGCGCTGCCGTGATGTCGATGGGGATTTCGGCCAGCACTATCAGCGGCTGCACAAAGTTCTCGAACTGGGCTGTGAGGATGAAATACATCAGCAGCAGCGAGATGAACAGGATGGCGGCCAGCTCGCCCAGCATCCGGCGGTTGGAGAACCAGCTGCCGGAGAATGATATATCCGCCTGCCTGCTGCGGGCATCTGCCGCTATCGGCGACATCACCGTATCAGGGGCATCAAGTCCCGTGAACACAAAGGGTATGTATTCGCCGGATTTGCCGGCCGTAATGGTTTTCAGGTCGGAGCCAGGCGTAATCTCTATGAAGGCCGCCAGCGGCAACTTGCGGCGGTTTCCATCGGCGCCGACCGGAGCATCAATGAGCGTATGCCGCATCACCTCGTTCACTGTCATGGCGTCGCCACCCAGCGTAACCGGTAAATACTGCTGCTCGGAATGGAGCGTGGAGAACCGATTCTCGCGGAACGCCGTTTTCAGGGCCCGCTCGACAGTAGATGCCGGAATACCGTAGAGTAGCAGCTTCTCGCGATTAAAACTTATGTTCAATTGCGCCTGAAAAGCGGTTTTCTCCGGCGCCTGTCCGGTGATTTCGGTCAGCCGTTCTTCTATGGTGCGGACCGCAGGCTCGTCGAGGGCAGTATTCCTGTTCAGCCCGTGATATTCGGCCACAAATTCCGGCTCGCCGGTGCTGAAAATCTTCTCAAATACTGTTCCGGTAGGGGCAAAGCTGATAATTGCGGCGGGGAAACGGGGTGCAACGTATTTCTGCATGGCGGCTTTCAGGCGGTCAATGTCCTCGTGGGCACGGGCGCAGACATACATCTGAGTTTCCGACGCCGACTGTTCGCGCTCGTTGCCCAGCATGAACTGCTGTTGCCCCACGAATGCCGACATCTCGACTACCTCCCCCGCAAAGGCCTGCATCATTGCCACACTGCGGGCATAGTTCTCGGCCACATTGATGTTCTCGTTCCAGTCGAGCGCGACGGTCATCTCGTGCTGGTGAAGGTCGGGTATTTTCTCCTTCGGAATATATTTGAACAGCAGAAAACAAAGCGGGAACACGGCAATCATCGCAATGGCGGTAAGCGTTTTATGCCGGAATACCCACTCAATACCGCCGTCATAAAGCCGGAAAATCAGCGAACTGCGCAACTGCTCTTCGGTCATCTCACGGCGCCGGACAATGCGCGGCGTCTGCATCGAATAAACCAACCTGTAAAGCACCGGCAACAGCGCGATGCCCGTAATGTAGGACACTAAAAGCCCCGCCGTTACCGAAAATGCCTGGTCAAAAAAGATGGCCCCGGCGATGCCGCTCAAAAAAATCAGCGGCACAAATATCGATACGGTGGTCAACGTAGAACTGAGCATCGGCGCCACAACTTCCCCAGTGCCGCTCACGCAGGCCTCCTCAAGCGGGCGCCCCATCATGCGGTGTTGACCGATATTGTCGGTTACAATTATTGAGTTGTCTATCATCATGCCCAAGGCTAAAATCAACCCCGTTAATGAAACTACGTTCAACGATATATGGCACAGATAGAACAGCAGCAGACTCACTACCAGCGATACCACCATACTAATCCCGATAATTACGGGCGACTTGAGGTCGTTCAAAAACATAAACGACACGATGCACACAAAGATGAACGCTAAAAAGAGGTTCTGTTTCAGGTTTGAAATGGTGTAGTCTAACAGCTCGGTCTGGTTTTGTGTTATATTAAATTCAATGTCGGGATAATCGCTGCGGAAGTTCGCGATAATGCCGTTCAGGGCGGCCTGCATGTTGGCCATATTTTCTTCCGACTGCTTGATAACGGCGATAGCTACGGCGCGTTTACCGTTGTAAATGGCCATTCCTTTCTCCTTTTCGGGCGTTTGTTCTATTCGGGCAATGTCGCCGAGCCGGTATATGCGTCCATTTTTTGAGAAGCGGATGTTGCGGGCGTCGTCGGCAGAGCGCAGCAGCGTGGCGAAGCGGATGTTATATTCATAATAGCCGTCCCGGATGAGCATACTGCCCGGATTGTAGTTGTTGGCGGTGAGCGCCGCTTCGATGTCGGCGAGGGTGAAGTTGCCCGCGTCGAGCAGGTTTTGGTCGGGAATGATTGCCAATTGCGGGTTCACCATGCCCGACATGTCCGCCATAGCCACTTGCGGCAGCTGCTCAATACGGCGGCGGATAACGCTTTCGGCGAAGTCGCTCAGCTCGACAAAGCGGGCGACAGCATTGGACGAATCGGCGTGGCCCGTACTGCCCAGCGTCATATAGAGGTTAAGTACGGGGATGTCGGTAGCGCTGGCTTTTATCACGCGGGGACGTTCTATTTCCTTGGGGAACACGCTCATCGCCGCGTCAATTTTCTCGTTCACCTCGATAAAGGCCAAGTCAGTATTGACGCCATATTCGAAACTCAGGCGTATTGTGGCGCTGCCGTCGCGGGTTTCGGAGCGGATGGCCCGCAGCCGGTTCACCTGCTGTAACTGCTGCCGCACGGGTGCTACGGTAGTGTTCTCCAGCTCCCGTGCCGACACGTTGCGCCCCGAAATGCGTACTGTGATTTCGGGAATGGCTATATCGGGCAACAGCGACGTGGGCACACTGAACCACGCGATAAAACCAATGATGAACAGCGCCGTAAACAGCATCAGCATCGAAACAGGCCGTTGTATAAATTGCCGTATCATGCTGATTTTCGGTTATTTAATGACTTTTACCGGCGATTCATGCGCCAGATTGATGTTCCCGAAATATACCACCAAATCGCCTTCGGCAAGCCCGGAGGTGATGATGATGCTGCTGGAATTTTCCGGCCCTGTTTCTACGTAATTCCAGCGGGCGCGCTCGCCGTTGAGGGTGAAGACCACTTTTTTGCCGTCCCGCAGCGTTACGGCGGTCTTGGGTATCACTAAGTGGCGTTCCGGCGCCCGCTGACGCGCACCTTCACGTTCAGCCCCTCAAAAAAGCGGGCGTCAGCGGGAATGGACGCCTTGATGCGCACCATGCCTTTCTCGTCAATAGAGGGGTTGATTTCCACGATGCGTCCCACAACTTCGGCGCTTCCGGTCGCAAAGGTCGAAACTATCACGCGGTCGCCGATGCGCAGCAACGGCAATTCGCTGTCTAATACGCCGAAAATCACTTCCGGATGGCGGTTGTCAATGACGGTGCAGAACGTCTCGGCAGGCGGATAGTTGAACGGCTTGGCAAAGAGGTCGGCCACGATGCCGTCGAATGGCGCCCGCAGCACGGCCGCGTTGAGATTATACTGCGCCATGCGGAAGCTGTTCAGGCTTTGAGTGTATCCGCTGCGTACGGCGCTGACTTCCATTACTTCCGACGGAATATTGAGCGAATCGTCGAGGTTGTAACCTCGCATCAGCAGTACGTCCTGCAACTCAAGCCGCGCTCGAATGATGTCGGTACGCGCCTTGTCCAGCTCGTTCTGCAACTTAAACTGCTCCAGTGCGGCAATAGGCTGTCCTTCCTTCACAAAGTCGCCGTTACGGACATATATACGGCTCACAATTTCCGAGGTCTGGAACCGCAGTTCCGCCCTGTTCATTGCCGCAATTGTCCCGTTAGAGGGCATCTCCTGCATGAAATCGCTGTAAGCCAGCCGCATAACTTTCACCTCCTCCGGCGGATTGTCTGCCGCAGTATCCTGCCGCTCTTTTGCCGGATGTTCTGCCGACTGCGGAGGCCCCGACACACATCCGACAAGTAATGCCAGCATTGCCGAAATATGTATTCTGTTTAATCTGTTCAGTTTGTTCTTCATCAATATTTTTCGTTTTAAATGTTTCAACTACAAAGGTACTAAATTATTTAACAAATTGTTTGCTATTGGATTATTTATGTTTAATTAATATTTTTTCAAATTCAGTTCTCATTTCCATGATTGCTGTTGATTCTATTTTTGGTACTTTCAGTAATACGGTTTTAGCGGCCGACAGCATCTTTTCGATGTCGCCGGTTTCTGCATAGAGCTTTGTGAGCAGATACCACGGATACAGTCGTGCAGGAACCATATCGGCGGCTTGGCGGAGGCATTGCTCGGCGTCGGTGTATTGCTTGAGCGATTGGCAGTTACGCCCCATAATGCAGTACAGCATCGGGTCGCAGCTGATTGTCGCTGCCCGCTGCAATATGCGGTTGCTGTCGGCATATCGTCCCGCATCCGACAACATGCGGCCGTAGTGGAACAGAAACAGCAGATTGTCGCCCAATGCCGTCTCAAGACGTTCATGTTCCTCAATATTGTTGCCGTGCATCCATTCTCCGCCACACTCATGATAAGCCCGGCATACGGGATACCGGTTGATGCAGCATAAAAGTACGATAACCAGGCCTGCATACGCCGCCAGCCTCTGCCATACGAAAGCCCCCCGTCCCCACACAGCAGGCAGACATACTGCCGGACTGTGAATGTCAGCAAGGAAAAATACCGGCAAAATCAGAAACGGCAGTACGCTGAACGGATATGACGAAAACGCCACGGTGAGCAGCGCCACCATGCCCGAAACTGCGGCCACACGTCGCCTGCGGATGCCAATGTACAGACTGTAGCCCGTTATAAACAGAAAAAGAGCTAAGAAAATGGCGCCTTGTTCAATGCCAATTTGCAGATATTCGTTGAACGCCGCATCAGGATTGCCTGCTATATATTCTTCGCGTTCAGAGCCGCTGCCACTCCGAAAATATGCCGCCTGTGCGCGCCCGTAAGCTGCCGGGAAATGCCCTGTACCCACCCCCAGCGGCGCTTTCGCGAATGCCTGTGCCGAAATCTTCCAGATGAGCATACGCCCGTCGGCAGAATCCTTCTTTACCGCATACATGCCTGCCCCGCCTGCAATGAGCAACACAGCCCCGCCAATGATTACGAATGTTCGATACCGCCGAAATATGGCCGTGATGAGCCGCTGTTTGACCATTACCATAACAGTGATGCCGCCCGCAAGCGCCCCAAGCCACGCAGTACGGCTCATCGAGGCAGGCAATACCAGCGCTGTACATATACAGACCATTAATGCCACTATCCATCGCAAATATACCGGCCATCTGCCAAGTTTGAAATGAACTTTTGTACAAATGATGTCTCTCAACACATAATAAAATGCGCAGGGAACAATTACTGCTAACCAACACGCATACGGGCCGGGATTGTAGAACGAGCCGGTGAGCCGGAAATAGCCGTGATAATGCGGCAAAATGCCGTGCAGCTGCATAACTCCCCACACCGCCTCAACGAGCGCCACAACCAGCAAAAACAGCCACAGCCCATAACGAAACCGCGGAGACGCCTGCAGGAATATCGAGAAATAAAAATAAAGGACAACAATCAACAGCATCAGAATGAGCTTCGTCGCCTCCACCGGTCGAAAGCATAACAGGTTGATACACACCACGCCCACACCATAAGCCGCAATCAGCACATCGGCAAAACCAGCCCGCCACGCTGTACGCTCCAGCATGGCAAACACTGTTGCCGCCACGGCCACCGCCAGCATGGAACCATAAAACCATACGTATTTGCCTGTTACCGTGCCGTTTGTCCAGCTCGGCACCACTATCAGCGCAGTGCAAAAAACGCCGAAAAACGGCAACAACCACAACTGCCTGCAAGCGGACACAGCCCAGTTTTCCCCGCTTTTACTGCCTAAGGCAGCTGTATTACCCAATATGTTCTTCTTCATCGTACTCGTTTTAATAACCTGCTGTACCGGAACTTGTCCATTGTCATATTTCCGGCAAGTCCATGGTTATTAGAATGTATTCTTTATCTTCCGGCAACGCTACAGCATAAATTTTCCGGCGTTTTTCGTCAACTGCAAAGCATCTTATGCCGATACCGACGTTCATTTCTATAATCGGCTCTCCGTTCCAGTCAAATACCTTTATGTTTTGGGCAAGATTAAGTTCTTTTCTTGTTTTACCGCTGTGAGGAGCGTAGATGTATTTGTCTGTAACATAAGCATCTTCGAATCCATGAATATTATCCTCTTCTTTCATTAATGGTGTTAAAAGCATTCTCTTAATTATGCGGATACTGTCGGGCGCCGATTCGAGATTATAAATTTCCATAATTCCTGTTAAAAATGAGGCAAAAACCATTCTTTTCTTATCGGGTCTAATTTTACAAAAGTACATATAAAACATATGTTCAATAAGTTTTTTATTTTCTTCGTCATTATAGCTGAGCACCGGTTCTTCTTCATGAAATCCGATGGGGTCGAATGATTTGTTAAAAGTTACGATACGGGATTTACTCCATTCTCCTTTTTCCGCTATTCGTCCGGCCCCCATGTAATATGTTCCCATATCAAAAAAAGCGATGGGCCATATTTTATCTTTGTTCCACAAGCGTAATGTGCTTCGACAATCTATTGTCCGGCTGTTTATGTCGAAATAAAGAAACTGTTTATGATTCATGTCATAGTATTGAATTTTTTGGGAATCGGGCTGCAGGAAATTATCAAAAGAAATTAAAGAAATTTCACAAGGGCCGTTCCCCTTTGTCAAAAATTCAAATTCCAGTTTGCCTGAATCTCGGTCAAGGGCATGGAGACTGTGCTTTTGCCCATGAAGTCTGTCTAAAAGGATTATATACTTTTCGGTGAGCGTCATGTTCTGGGGGAGTCCCATTAAATAGTCGGTTGGTAGCTCCTGATAGTCAATGTTGACAGTCTTTGGAAACGAAACCGGCGTAACGCGCAGTTTTTCCTTATTGTCTTTCACATTGCAGGAAGTTAGAAGAATGAGTGTTGCAATGGTTAAATGTCTTGTGTTCATAATAGTATTTTTTTAAATTGTTCTTTTAATAATAAGGCTGCTTGTCAGGATTTGGCTAAATAAAAAAGAGCGTGGCGTTAACTGTAGCCAAACTAAGCTGTCTGTTGTTTTTTATATCTCTGCATTTGTCCTCCTTTCGTTTAAGTTGAGGGAACATTCGGGGGAGTG
>JAISSS010000010.1 GCA_031272965.1 Bacteroidales bacterium
GTTTATGTTTGTCAGCGGCTATGTATATTGCCTTACAAGTCAGCGAAAATCAGTCGAATATAAATCATTTATTTGGAATAAATTTAAGCGATTATTGGTACCGTATTTTTTCGTTTCAATTTTGATAATCACTCTGAAATTATTGACAGAGCGCGGGGCATATTTAGAAAATCCGGTTACTGCGGACGCTTTTTTTAAGATTTTATATTTGCCCACTACGGCAGGTTATTTTTTGTGGTTCGCATATACACTGTTTCTGATTTTTCTGACAGTACCCTTTTTTAATTCCAATAAGAAATTGCTTGTCTTACTTACATCTGCGTTTATACTGAAATATCTGCCTTTTACTTTACCTGCTTTTTTCGGATTAAGGCAATTTCAAAATATGCTTCTGTTTTATGTGTTGGGAGTTGCTCTGTGTCAATATACAGGACTGCGCAGGGCTGTCGGTAATGTGCATATTATTTGGGCTATAGTGGCTTTTGCTGTATTATATATTCTGAGGCATCACATTGATGTAGAATATTGTCAGGCAATAATATGTTTGTTGCTGGCGTTATCAGGCATTTTTGCCGTGATAAAATTTGCCAAGATATTGGAACACAGTGGTAAAATCAGTAGAGTTTTGCTCAATGTGGCAGGTTGTTCTTATACAATATACCTGTTTCATACGACATTTATGGGATTTGGGAAAGCGATTTTTGTTAAAATATATCAATTTACCCCCCCCATATTTGTTAAATTATGTTAATTCTGAAATTTTATTTATATTTACGGCAATGGTCATTATTTCATTGGGGGTAATTTGTCCAATTGTATTGCATAAAGCAATGGTACATTACAGTAGAACAGGGTCATTTTTAATCGGGGCAAAATATAAGGGGAATAGCAAATGAAAATAGCAGTAACCGGCACTCGCGGCATACCCAACATTCTTGGCGGTGTAGAAACGCATTGCGAGGAACTCTTTCCGCGCATTGCGGCGAAGGGTTTTGATGTAACCGTCATTCGTAGAACAAGTTATGTCCAAGACGAATTAACGGAATACAAAGGCGTGAAACTTTTGGATATTTCCACGCCAAAGAAGAAATCGTTTGAGGCAATCGTTCACACTTTACGGGCAGTTTGGGCGGCAAAATTCCGTCTGAAAGCCGATGTTGTGCATATTCACGCCATTGGTCCCGCGCTGGTTACGCCTTTTGCACGGCTACTGGGCTTGAAGGTCATTTTTACCCATCACGGACACGATTACGACCGCGACAAATGGGGCAAAGCCGCTAAAATGATGCTCAAACTCGGCGAACGAATGGGCTGCCGTTTTGCCAACGAAGTAATTGTCATTTCCGAAGCCATCAATGCAAAAATCAAAGAACTGTATAACCGCAACGATGCGCATCTGATTTATAACGGCGTACCGCAGCCGAATTTTATTCAATCAACAGAATACCTCAAAGAATTAGGCGTTGAGCCGAAGAAACACATTTTTGCAATGGGGCGTTTTGTTCCAGAAAAGAATTTTCATCACTTAATTTCGGCTTTTTCTTCGTTAAATCAGCCCGAATATAAACTTGTTTTGGCGGGCGATAGCGATTTTGAAGACGAATATTCCCGCGAACTGAAAAAACTCGCCAAAGATAATGGCGTTGTTCTCACGGGCTTTATCAAAGGTGAAAAACTGCACGCATTGCTGACTCACGCACGAGTGTTTGTTTTGCCGTCTTCGCACGAGGGGCTGCCGATTGCGCTCTTGGAAGCAATGAGTTACGGCTTGCCCGTCATTGCCAGCGATATTATTCCCAATTTGAGTGTCGATTTGCCTCAAAAATGTTATTTCCGGCTTGGTGATATGGCAGATTTGACTGCCAGATTGCAGGATTTTTTGAATAACCAGCCCGAAAAAATGACTTATCCGATGGAAAAGTATGATTGGGATAGAATTGCCGAACAAACGATGGCAATTTATCGGAAATTTTACAAAGAAAAATAACCACCATTTCTCTTGCGCTGCGCTCAGAATGACGTCGCGTTGCGTTTTAAGGTTGGCGGCGGGCGAAGGGAAACGTTTCTCAAATCACAATCCGCCGCCGCCCGCCAGCATAATGCGATTTCGCGCTCACGCGGATTTGTAATCCGTGCGTAACAGTGGCACTGATTACAAATCCGCGCCAGCAAGGAAATTTTTGAACAAAACGCAATTGATTTCATTTACGGGCAAACCTGCGGACAGCCGTGGTTGGTCAATGCCGTTGCGCGTGAAGTTATTGTTAAAGAGTTGAACAATGATTTTTCAAAGCCCGTTACCGAAGAACTTGCTGCAAAAGCCATTCAGACAATTATTTTGCGTCGCGATACGCATATCGATTCACTACTCGAACGCCTGAAAGAAGAGCGAGTGCGCCGCGTGATTGAGCCGATGATTTTGGGGGAATATGTTGAGCGAAGCACAGATGATTTTCAGTATGTTCGCGATTTGGGGCTGATACGCATCGAACCGCGTGTTGAACCGGCAAACCCGATTTATGCGGAGGTGATGTTTCGCACATTGAATTATTCGGCGCAAATGACTTTGAGAGAAGATTATCAAAACTATGAAATTCCGCGTTACCTGAAAAACGGACGTATTGATATGGACTTTCTGATGCGCGATTTTCAGCAATTCTGGCGCGAAAACAGCGAAATTTGGGACGAGCGTTTTCAGTACAAAGAAGCCGCGCCTCATCTGGTTTTAATGGCTTTCCCTTCAGCGAGTTATCAATGGTGGCGGACAGATTATCCGCGAGGCGGCGGCAGGCAAAAAACGCCTTGATATCTGTCTCGTTTATGATAACGAAAAATATCCGATTGAACTGAAAATCGACCGCTACAAAAATACCTTGGAGGATGGACTGCGGCAAACTGCCGAATATGCTGAAAAATACGGCTGCACGGAGGGTTGGCTCTGCATTTTTGACCGCAATCCCGATAAATCGTGGGACGAAAAAATCTATATGCGTCCCGAAACAGTGGACGGAAAACGGATAAATGTTGTAGGTCTGTGAGTTTCTCCTGACTTTGATTTTCCGCGTTTTCCGCGCCAGCAAGGATTTTTACCACTTAATTTCGGCTGAACCATAATTATCTCATATCTCAGCTTTTCTGCTGTATAGCGTCGTGATATTTTGAACGACATTTCATTTTATTTACTATTTAACCATTTCTAACTGTTAAAATACCATGATATACGGACGTTACCGGATATTTATCAGTTCACTGTATGCCATAATGACACTGGGGTTGCTGTCGGTTGCCTTTGTGTTGCTGGCATGGCTTATGGGTGAGAGTATTATGGGCGAGCCATACCGGATTCTGCTCACGCTCATCCTGCTGGGCTACGTGATAACTCTGATGTTCAGGCGGTTTTATGGCGACATACGGGAGTTGCGTGGGCGTTACATTCTGCGTAATACGGTAGAAACGCTTTCTTTTTTGTTGCTGCTGACGTTCACGGGGCTGTTTGTGCTGCACATTTCCAACGCTATTTCGCGGCTGTTTTTTGTTACTTATTTCGCGGTATTATTGGTGTTGATGCCCTTGTCGCACATTGTTCTGCGCAAGCTGCTCACCTGGACGCTGGGTTTTCGGGAGCGCAGCATGGAGAAGGCGGTGATTCTGGGCGCCAACTTAGTGGGGCGCAAGCTCAATGCGAAGCTGACCCGTAACACATATTACGGCATTCGTGTATTGGGGTTCTTTGACGATACGCCGCTAACCGATTACAAGTTGCTGGGCAGCATTGCCGAGGCCAAAGATTATATCAAGGCTAACGGTGTTACGCGGATATACTGCTCATTGCCCATGATAGAGGAGGCGCTTATCCGCGATTTTCAGGATTTTGCCGAGGCCAATGTAATAAGTTTCTATTTTGTGCCGCAGATTTCCTACTGTCTGTATAATCAGATGGAGGTGGAAGTTGTGCAGGGCATACCGGTGTTTGCGATGCGTCGCAGTCCGCTGGATTCGTTCCATAATGTGTTGATAAAGAGGGCATTGGATGTGGTTCTTTCGGTGTTTTTTCTTCTTGTGATATTTCCGTTAGTATGTTTGATTTTTGTGCCGCTGATAAAGCTGTCGTCGCCTGGTCCGGTATTTTTCAGGCAGCAGCGCACGGGGCGGAATGGCAAGACGTTCTACTGCTATAAGTTCCGCAGTATGCGCCCCAACCGGGACGCCGACCGGCTGCAGGCCACAGCCAATGATTCGCGCAAGACGCGGGTCGGCGATTTCATGCGGCGCACCAACATTGACGAGTTGCCACAGTTTATCAACGTATTGCGGGGTGAGATGTCGATAGTGGGGCCGCGTCCGCACATGCTGCTGCACACCGAATCCTATTCTCAGCTCATCGGCAAATATATGGTCAGGCATTTCATCAAGCCGGGGGTTACCGGATGGGCGCAAATTCACGGCTTCCGCGGCGAGACCAAAGAGCTGGCCCAGATGGAAGGCCGCATAATCAAGGATATATGGTATATTGAACACTGGTCAATATGGCTCGACCTCGAAATCATCTTCCGCACAGCCTTCAGCATGGTGGCCGGCGACAAGAAAGCGTATTGAGCAGGGGACGGCAAAATCAGAAGGCAAAAGATAAGGCCGCGTTGGGAAGATACCGACGCGGCCTTATTGTTTTATGGCATAGTGCTTGCGAGAGCGGGCTATTCTCTGGCATCAGTTGACTTCCAGCTCTTGCCATGCGGGGAATTTCGGGAAGGCGGCGTGGGGTTCGGTCTGATACCAGAACACCACCGAGGCGATGTCCGATTTTTGGGGCAGGTATCGTCCTCCCTGTCGCCATCCGAGGTCCTGGATGGTTACTTTCAGGTCTTTCTCGAAGCGTATCGGGTCGGCGATATGCCAGCGGTAGAGGCCGAAGCGTTGTGAGGCATTGTAGGCACCATTTCCGCGAATCACCTGGTGCAGGCCGGAATAGGGGGTGCAAAATTCCTGGTATTGGCCATTGCGGTCGAAGTTATAGGAGCCGCAGAAGTAGTCTTCGGTGCCGGTTCCGCAGATGGTGGGGAACTTGGTGTCGCCGTCCATAAAGAACTTGATTTCGCCTTCTCCCCACCAGCCGTTGTTGTGGACGCCCCATGCCATATAGACGCCCACATAGTGGCCTTTGCCTTTGATGCCCTCCACGATGGTATAGTCCGAGCCCTCGTTATAGTGGGTACGGCGGAACTGGGCGTGGAGATATGCGGCGTCCTTGGGCACGTCGGTCAGGGTGTAGTCAATCTGATAGTAGAGGGTCATAGCGTCTTTGTCGTTGACATTTTCCATAGTGATTTTACACTTTTTGCGGAACGGCATTGGCCAGTAGCAGTTAAAGGCGCTACCGGGGTTGACGCATACGGGCAGGGATACTAACGGGGCATAAACACCCCATCCCATTCCGAAGAAGTCGCCAACGGGACATTCTATGGAGGGGGTTGTTTCGTCGTCCCAATAGAAGCGCAGGATGGAGAACCGCCAGTTGCCGGTGGGGGTCATCCATATATGCTGGATAGCGCCCGGCCCGCTGATTTCGGCCAGCGTTATTGTTTCGCCTGCATTTATGCGGATGTAGGGGTTTACTTTCCAGCCGAGGCCGAGGTCGCGGGCGGCGCCGGCGGCATTCGCCACGTTGGGCCGATTGCTGTCTTTGGGGTCGGCCATACCGCCTTTGCCTTTCTCGCCGGTGAAATTTTCGGGCGAGATGGAGCGCGTTTTGGCGTCCGACAGGCGGTAGATGTTGCCGATGTTAACGTCTAAGCCGTTGAACTGCGTTTGGCCGACCATTGGGGCCGCCAACATGCAAATAACGGACACCAGTGCAAAATTTCTCATACGCTATTGATGTTTCTACATTATGTTTCTGTCAATGTCTGTAAGACTATTTTATTGAAATCAGGGGCCAGTCGTCGGTGCGGAACGGCGATGCGGGCAGTCCGGCGGCGTTGACTAAGCATGCTTCGGGGTTATTTCCCCAGGCATAGCGTACTGCGACCGGCGCTTTTACGGCGTCGCTGCTGACAGTAACGGTGTTTCCGCTGATGGTGGCTTTTGCCCATACGAATTTTTTATCGGCGCCGGCGATTGCGAAGCCTTCCACGTAACCGTATTTGTTCTTCGAGGCTAAACCGTCGGCGTGGTCGAAGGTGATGACTATGCGGGTGCCGTCCACTTTCATGCTTTTGTATTCAGGCCCTGAATATTCGATATTTTTTCCGTAGGTTTTTGCCAGGGCGTTGAGTGCTAAGCGGCGGCCAACTTCCTGCTTGTTTTTGGGATGGATGTCGAAGGCGTCGCCGATGTCGATGGTTACGGCCTCGCCGGTGTTGGTCAGGCTGAGGGTTTTGTGCTGTGCTTCGCGGAGTTCTGCCCAATTGCTGTCAACGGGTTTGGCGTCGGGGGCCATGAAGTTGGCCAATTGGGTGAAATAGAAGGGCAGTTCGGGCTGGTTCCATACTCTGCGCCAGTCGTTAATCATGTTTGGGAACAGGATTTGGTAGCGTTGTGCCATGTCTGCATTGCTTTCGCCCTGGTACCATATTGCGCCTTTAACGGGGTATGTAATCAGGGGATGAATCATGCCGTTATAGAGCAGCGTCGGAAAGTTTGGGTTATTTTTTGCGCGTCCGAGGAAGTCTTCTTTTGCCACGTCGGCCATTATGTTGTCGTATTGGGGCAAAGTTTTCATCGTTTCGGTAGTGGTCCATGTTTCCACGATAGTGCCGCCCCAGGAGGTGTTAATCAGGCCGATGGGGATGTCGAGCTGGCTCTGCAGTTCGCGTCCGAAGAAGTATCCGGCGGCTGAAAATTCGGGGATTGAAGCGGGGCTACATTCTTTCCAGCCGCTCATGGGGACGTCCTGTTGAGGGGTTGTTGCAATCTTTTTATAGACGGTTAGCAGGCGTATTTTCGGGTAATTTGCGGCGGCGATTTCTTTTTCGAAGTTGATAATTCTGCCCCATCCGGCCAGCTGCATTTCCATATTTGACTGGCCGCTGCACACCCACAAGTCGCCGGAGAGGATATTTTTGAAGGTGAAGGTGTCATTTTTGCCTTTGATGGTCAGCTCGTAGGGGCCGCCCACCGGCAGCGGTTTGAGGCTTGCATGCCAGATGCCGTCTTTTCCGGCGGTTGCTTTGGCGCTCTGGCCGTTGATGCTGACCGTAACTGTTTCGCCTTTGGCGGCCCATCCCCAGAGTTTTACGGGGGCCTCGCGCTGGAAGAGCATGTTGTCGGAGACATATTGGGGCAGTTTTACCGAGGCGAGGGTTTTGTGGCAGAAGTTCACGCAGGCGGAGACTTCTTTGACGGGGTCGGAGCCTTTAGGGATGCCATATTCGAGCTCTATGTCGCAGAATATGGGCCATTTTTCCTTCCCAATAAGCTGCAGGATTTCGGCCACGGGGGTTTGTCCCTGCCCCCAGATGCGGTTGTCGCCGCAGGTGCTCTTTTCGGAGGGGCCTGTCTTATCTTTCAGGTGGAGGCTGGCGATTCTGTCGTGGTTCTGGCGGATAAATTCGCAGGGGTTCTTTCCGGTAACGCCGAAGTAGTGGCCGACGTCGAAGTTGAGCATCACGCTTTTGCTCACTGCCAGGATGGGCTCGTAGCTGAAGCCCGGCTCGCCCGGCTGACAGTGGTTATGAAAGATGATGTGCGACTTGTGCTTTTCGGCGAAAGGGGCGAGGCGTTTGGCCTGCTCTAAGGACACTTCGGTGGTGATGCCCATGGCGCCCAGCGTATTGGCCACGTTGAAAGCGTAGTCTATTTCCGCATCCGAGCCGAAAGTTTCGAGCTTCAGGATATGGATTTTCACGCCTTTGGCGTCAAAGAGCTTCTTGATTTCCTTAAACTTGTCCATAGAGACGGACTGCCGCCATTCGCGGTGCCCCTGTGCGGGTATCCCCGCGTAGGATTCCACGGTGGAGCCCATCAGCTCGACGGAGTTAATACCTGACCTGACGATATAGTCAAGCACTGCGGGAAGCGACTGGTCAGGCAACTCGCGATAGCTGTAGGTTATCGTGCCTATCTGTACGCCTCCGAATTTGGAGTTCGGCTTGGCGTCGGTAGCCGCCTGTGCCGTCATGCAGGTGAAAAGCCCTGCTAAAAAAACGAATATCAAAAATTTACGCATAACAATTGCTTTTTTTAATAACGGCTGCAAATATAGGGATTTTTTTTGAACACTCAGCGCTTTCAGGAAAAAAAAGAGGGATTATCCGTATGCACCATTGTCGCAACAGATGTGCCGTCAGGTACGCAATATGAGATTTTTCGCACATTCCGTCCCTACACGGACGGTGGAAGGTGGGGCATAACATTTTCTACCAACATTTTGTCCATAGCAGGATAATCAGGGAGCCTTTTGTGGATAATCATTAAAAAAATCAGCTGTCTGTTTTATAAAAAAAATAGCAGTATTGGCCTCTGCCAATACTGCCTTTGAAACACTGATACATGTGACTTAGGAGTCTCTTTTTACCGGTTCTCACCCGAAAGCTGGGCAATGAGAATCCGTATATGTCGTCGTGCGTAGGAAATCTGTTTTTCTACGGCCTGTTTACTTATTTGCAGGCGCTGTGCGATTTCTTCCGTACTTAAACCGTCTTCATAACTGTACTCAAAAATTCGTTGCCGTTGGCGGGGCATGCTCTTTATTGCCATTGAGATATACTTCTCTGTTTCTTTGACAATCATGTTCGCATCGGCTGCATTCTCCTCGCCCTGTGTAAGGTTTGAAGCGTGCATATCCCGCACTTTTTTACTTCTGTAGTAGTTCGACAGGGCATGTTTTGCCCGCGTGAAGAGGTACCTCTCAAAATGCTTTTGAGGGTCAATCCTGTTCCGCTCAATCCAAATCTGCGCAAAGATATGTTGCGTCAGCTCTTCGGCGACTGTCGTGGAGCGGCTTATCAGTGCCAGGAACTTGTACAGTGGCGAGGCAAACTGTATGTACAGCCTGTGGAACGCCTCCGCATCGCCGTTCTTAACGGCCTCCAGCACCGAGCTTAGCTCGTCCTCGTTAGTCATATTGTCAGGTACTACAGTCATTTATCTTCGGTCAAACAACTTTCGCAAAAACAATCGGCTTCATAGTCTCAAACAACTTCTCGGCGTGTTCGTCGGGACATGGCGCAACCATTTCGTTAAACAGTCTCTGCAGAGCCTTCGTTTTCGACTCGTTCTGCATGTCGCTGAACAACCACTGCCTGATTTTGTCGTCCCATTGGGAGGACAAGGATTCTGTAACGTAAATCCTCAGTATCTCGTAAGTATGTTGTAACTCTTTCTTCATAGCTTCAATTGTTGTACACTAATAATGCACTTAAACCCCGCTTTTCTTCCCCAAAAAAATGCACTTTTTTTCATTTCTCTTGAAACAGAATGATTTATGCGGGCAAAAAAAAAGCGGATTTGGCTTCTCCGGCTCTCCGGATATTGCCGCCTCCGCTATATGAAACGATTATGACAAAATTTTGTTTAACTAAAAAATATGTTTTTATATGATTCTTATCTGATTTTTTTATCCGACAGCATGGCGATAGTTTTGCGTATCTGGCTTCGGGCGTAAGAAATCTGCTTTTCGACTGCATGTTTACTGATATTGAGGCGTTCTGCGATTTCTCCGGGCGAGAGACCTTCCCTGTAGCTGCATTCGAAGATGGTGCGGCGCTGTTTGGGCATATCGCTCATGGCTATATTAATATACAGTTCGGTTTCTTTGACTATCAGTTCCATATCTGACGAGTGGTCAAATTCTTCCTTCGCCTGATTTGATATATACAGGTCCCGTACCTTCTTGCTGCGATAATAGTTTGATATTGTATGTCGCGCCACGGTGAACAGATAGTTCTTTATATTTTTATTCGGATTAATTTTTTCCCGTTCAAGCCACACTTCCACTAAAATCTGCTGTGTCAGTTCTTCTGCCAGCGCTTGTGAGCGGGTTAGGCAGTTTATGAAATTATGCAGCGGTTTCAAGTACTGCATATACAGCTTGTGATATGTCTCCTGGCATCCGTCGCGTAACAGCGCGAGTTCTTCCGGCGTCAAGTCGCAGGCGTTTTTATTTGCTGCTTTTCGGCGCTTCCCTTCGGCCTCTGCCGGGGGCGGAGTTGATACGTGTGTTGTCGTGTTGTTGTTCGTAACAGTCATAATACAAATATAATTTAAGTTAATAAAAGGCAAAACGAATGGACAGGCGCACACTGTAAATATAACAAGTGAACATGCAACAATGTTTGCTGCAAAATTCAAAATACAGGTCGCCCTGCGGACGCCGAACAGCGCCCGAAGAAATGAACAATCATGGGATTATAGAACTGTGTAAAGGAATCCTGGAAGAGGATTATAGTTCAAGGATGGAACTCCGGACATTGGTGTCAAGGGTTCCGGTATTAATGATTTGTTCGGAAATCCAATTTCGTATTCGAAATTCGTTGTTTGCAATTATCGTGCCAAACTTTTCGGGAAGCGAAGAAAAGTGCAGAAAAAATGTATTTTATTTTCGGAAAAGTGTTATATTTGCAGTTCTAAAAACAGTATATAGAATTGGAACCGATTGATATTAAGACAGTTAAGCTGTTTCGCAAGGCGATAGAGGCGGCGAGTGGCCCGATAGCCTTAGTAGCCCATGTTAATGCTGACGGCGATGCCATAGGGTCAGTATTAGGCTTGTCGCGGGTGTTGCGTAATGCCGGAAAACAGACGGTCGTGCTGGCGCCCAACCATTTTCCGCCCTATTATAAATGGATAGCCGGCGCCGAAGAGATACTGATTTTCAGCCAGTTCTATCGGGAGGTGCGCAAGGCGCTGGCCTCTTCGGGCATGATGATATGCCTGGACCTCAACTCGCCTGCCCGCACGGCCGACATGAAAGAGTTGCTGGAAAAGTACCGCAAGTCGAGCATCGTGATAGACCATCACCCCTTCCCCCAGAAGTTCACTAACCTGCTGATTTCGCATCCCGAATGTTCCTCGACCGCCGAATTAGTGTTCCACGTCATCAAACAGATGGGCTACAGGGAATATATAGATATGGAGGCTGCCGAGGCGCTCTATTGCGGGATAATGACCGACACTGGCTCATTCGACTTTAACATTTCTGACCCGCAGACATTCCGCACCGTGAGCGAACTGCTCGAATGGAAAATCGACCCCATAAAGATTCATGAGAAGGTCTATGATAACTACTCGGCCGACCGGATGCGGCTGTTGGGTTACTGCCTTTGCGAGTGCATGAACATCCTGCCGGAATATCATACGGCGGTTATGCACCTCTCTCGGGATATTCAACAAAAGTTCAATTTTTTGCCGGGCGATAACGAGGGATTCGTTAATTACCCGCTTTCCATTAAAGACATCCATTTCAGTGTCCTGTTTACCGAGAAAGATGACCATATAAAAGTGTCGTTTCGCTCGAAGGGCGACTTCCCGACCAACGATATGGCCGCGAAATATTTTAATGGAGGCGGTCATAAGAACGCTTCCGGCGGTGAGCTGAAAGTCCCTTTCGAGAAGGCTATTGAGCTGTTCTATACTGTGTTGCCTGACTATAAAGAGCTGTTGGAAGCGACAAGGAGAGGGTAGGGGGCAGATTTCAGTTTTCAGATTTCAGGGCGGCTTTTATGGTGTCGGTTCCGGGGAATCCGGTAACGCGGAGGGTTTGGCGTCCGGTGGGGGTAAATACCATGTAGGTCGGGATTGCTTCGATATGCAGCGCGTCAAACATGGCGCGTCCGGTGGCGCCGGAGAGCCGGTAATGCTGGCCTGACACCGATGTGGCTATCTGTTGCCACAGCTCCGGGGGCGAGGTCGCATCGGTGATATACAGGAAAATGACGTCGGCGTCGTGCAGCTCGTCTTTTAGCGGCTTTATTTGCTGCATCGCTTGCAGGCACGGCTGGCACCACGTCGCCCAAAAGTCAACCACCACCGCCTTCCCCCGATAGCGGGCGAGAATGGAATCAAGCAATACTGTCGGCGTTACGTCGGGCGGCTCATTGATAATGCCACGCCTGACCGCAATACTGTCGGCGGACACCGGCCCCCACAATCTTTCCTGCCCCGATATATACCGGTTGCGCTCGTGTATGGCAATATTTTCCCGGCGTGTATCAGGATTTTTGTTCAGCTCGATACGCGCATGTTTCACCTCTTTCTGTATTCCGGCGAACAGTAGCGAACTGCCGTTCAGCATTATGTACAGCGAATCGTCGGGCTGTTTGTCGGGGCGGAATGTGGCTTCATAGCGGCTCTTTTTTCGCAGGTCTATCGTCAAGTTCAGGTGGTCTGTTGCTGTCGGGGGCAGATAGCCGCGCGTCAGGCCGATGACAAAAGCGCTGCCGACAGGTACATGCCCCATAAAGTCGCCGGTTTCGCTGATGCGCAGTCTGACATTGGGGGGCGCTGTTTTTGGGGGCTCGTGCGTCGAAAAAACGACTTCATTTGGCAGCCATCCGTCAGCATGATAGCCGTCAAGGTGGCCGCTGACGAACACTAAACTGTCCTTTGCAGCTTTTTGTGGTAGTGAGACGGTCGTATCGCTGTCGGCCATCTTGTCCGCTGTTGTGCCCGATTTTTTCGGGGAGGGATACATTCGGATACCCCATATCGCAGTTTTTCCGGCGGCGGCAAAATCAACTTCCCTGATTTTGCGCGGTACAGGCTCGAAGAACATACGGACAGTTCTCTCCATTGCTGCGTTTGCACGTGTTTTTTCATTCTCTGACGCGGTATCGATGTATGTGCAGGCATAGCAGAGTCCGGTTTCGCGTATCCGCAGTTGATATGGCGGCGCCGTGTCGGTTTCTTCCCGAATATGCGGTACGGGGAGTTGCCACACAGCGTCCATGATGGTGGCCGTGTCAGTGAGTTCTATACTGCTGATTTCTATTGCCTTACTGTCCCACACATCGAATGTGGGGCAGTCAATTACGGTGGGGCGTTTTTTGGCGGCCACAGTGAGGCAAAGTAGCATACATACAGCAAGAAGGAGATTTTTTGTTTCCGAAGTCATCATGTTATATGAACATCAGTTCATTATATTACACATAATCCTTCGGCAGCTACGAAATGTTTTTTGATGCCGATTTCGTCCATCCATTTGCGGGTTTCAACGGTATTCCATTTGCCGGTGTTATAGCCGGTTCCCGGGTCGTTGTTCCACAGCCACAGCGGGGTCGGCCACAGGCAGGCATTGAACTTCACTGCGCGGTAGAAGTCGCGGTTCACGCCATTCTGACCATGGTGTGCCATTTGCAGGAAATCGCAGTTATACTCGTCAAACAGGCTGCTGTTCATGATTTTTTTGCCTTCTTCCACGCCTGCGTCGCCGAGGAAGACCGCTGAGCGGGCAGCATCCCATACTTTGACCACCATACTGGAATTGTTGTAGGCATTGTTCGTAAATTCCTCGTTTTTTACGGCGAGAATTTTGAACGTTACGCGGTCGATGTCCACTGTCAGGCCGGGTGCAGTGATGTCAACCACCTGTATGCCTGTTTTTTTGAGGTTTTTATAGAACTCGTCCGTTATATTGCGGTTATCGGGTTCGACCTTGTTATAGAACTCTTCGGAAAGCGGCGAATGATAGACAGTTTTGATGCGTATTTCGCCGGGCGATTTGAGGAACTCGTTGAGGGCGCCGATATGGTCGATGTGGGGATGCGAAATGAACCATGCCTCGACGCTGTTGCCCAGCATGGCGAGGAATCCCCGCAGATATTCGGCTTCGGAGGGCATTCCGCCGTCCATGACCACTATCTGGCCGTTGTCGGTGCGGAACACGTATGAATTGCCCTGCGTTGCCGTTTGATGCAGGGGCAGCTGCCACAATGTGAAGCGCGATTTGCGCGCCCGCGTTCCCGTCGTTGCGCCCGCCGATAGATGCGGCAACATCGTCGCCCCGACCGCCAGCATTGACGTACTTATGAAAGCCCGCCGGCTTGCCTTAATTCTGTTCTGTGTTGTCATACGGTAAAATTTTCCGCAAATATAGCTGTTTTTTTGACAGAGCTTTAAATTTGCTCTCGAACTCCCTGACAGTTACTATTGCGTAGTTCATATAGAAATTCTTTTGCCGTTTTTCGTACTTGTTTCCCGTCGATAATTTCGCGCACGTCGTGGAAAGCGCGGTCGAGACTTTTATATAAAGGAGTATCCTCTTCCGGCACGGCCGCTTTTTTTGCCTTGCCCGACTGCCTGGTCTGCTTAACCGCCACATCGATATCCAGATTGCGGATGTAGCTCGTGATTAAGTCCAATTTGCCGCTGTCGATATGTCCGTTCAATACTAATTCTGTCATCTCGCTACTGTTTTAAATTCGTTGCAAATATAGCTGTTTTTTTTGACAGAGCCATTGCGATGCGCGAGAATACCGTGTATATTGATGTATATTGATTCTCTATGTGTGGGGATGGCGGCTGAAAACCCCAATGTTTCCTGAATGTAAAAATTTTACTTTCAACGGCATTTTTTTTGTGAAAAACGGAAAAAGTTTCTCATGGCAGGAAAATAATAATTATCTTTGCGGCGTTAAAAACTAAAAACTAAAAAAGTACACAGTATGACATGGTATGAACTTCTTTTAATTGCCTCCGGTGTGCTGTTTCTGCTGACCACACTGGGGTCCCTGTTGTTCGGGGATGTTTCTGCTGACGCCGATATTGAGGTTGGCGTTGACGGCTTCCTGATGAGCGACATCATCTCGTTCAAGGGGTGTTTGCATTTCCTGCTGGGCTTCTCGCTGACGCTGACGCTCATGCGGGAGGTAACGTTGCTGACGGTTTCCGTGGCCACTGTTGTCGGCCTTGTGTTTACCTTTACGCTGTATTATATTTATAAGCTGATATACAGCAAGTTACAACAAAGTCTGCATTATACCGACGAGATTACGGAGATGGACGCCGAGGTCTATTTCTGGAACGAGGCTAAAAAAATCGGCGAGGTTTTCATCACGCTCGAAGGCCGTCCTGTAACGGTAACTTTACAGGGCGCCGAAGGGATGAACCTCGAAAAAGGGCAAAAAATAAAAGTCTCCGGCACACGAAAGGCCGTGTTTCCGGTGGAATTTATTGTTTAAGCGCCTGCCACCGAAATGATTCGGCAGTAAATTTTTTAATATATATTATATGGACATAAATTATATGGACACAAATTATCTGATTTTAGTTGCGGCGCTGGCCGTAATAGTTTTTTTGACCATTCTTGGCATCCTTTCGCGGTACCGGCGGTGCAAGTCGGACGAGATACTCGTTATCTACGGAAAGACCGGGGGCAATCGCTCCTCGCGCTGCATACAGGGGGGGGCGGCTTTTATCATCCCCGTGTTGCAGGGCTATGCCTACATGTCGCTGAAGCCGCTACAGTTTGACTGCAATCTGCAGAAGGCGCTGTCGTCGCAGAACATCCGTGTGGACGTGCCGACCACAGTAACGGTGGGCATCTCTACCGAGCAGGATGTCATGCAGGCCGCCGCAGAGCGTATCCTTGGCCTCGGACGGCAGGAAATTGAGGACCTCGTGAAAGACATCGTGTATGGCCAGATGCGTACCATCATTGCCGACATGACCATCGAAAAGCTCAATTCCGACCGCGACGAGTTCCTCGCCAAAGCTAAAGGCCTGATTGATACGGAACTCCGCAAAATCGGACTGTATCTTATCAACATCAACATCACGGACATCCGCGATGAGGCCGGCTATATCGTGGCGCTGGGCAAAAAAGACCAGGCCAAAGCCATCAATCAGGCCAACGTGGAAATATCCACCGCCGAGCGCGAAGGCGAGACCAAAGTCGCCGAACAGCTGAAAATCAAGAACGCGACAGTGGCCGAGACCAAAAAAGATGAACAGATTGCCATCGCCAATGCCCAGCGCGACCAGAGCATTAACGTGGCCCTGGCCGAATCGGAGCGCGATTCCCGCGTGGCGGAAGCCCAGAAAAACCGCGACATCAGTATCGCCAAATACAACTCCGAAGCGCGTATCGGCGAAATCGAGGCCAACAAGAAAATCACCGTCTCCAATGCCGAGCTCGAAGTTATAAAGGCCCAGTCGCAGGGGTTGGCCCAGTCGGCCGAAGAACGGGCCTTAGCCGAAATAGAGAAGGCCAAGGAACTCGCCCGCAAGGATGCCGAAGATGCCCGCGCAATGCGCACTGAAGCAGCCCTGAAAGCCCAACAGATTGTCCCCGCGGAAATCGCCAAAAAGCAAAAACTCATCGACGCTGAAGGCTACCAATTGAAGCTCGAAAAAGAGGCCGAAGCCAACGCCAACCAAGCCCGCATAGAAGCCCAGGGCCGCGCCGACGCTATCACTTCGGAAGGCCTCGCCCAGGCGAAAATCATCGAACAGCAGGGCCTCGCCAAAGCCGCCGCCGAAAAAGCATCCCTCATGGCCCAGGCCGAAGGCTTTGAAGCGATGGTGAAAGTGGCCGAAAATAACCCCCAGGTCGCCATCCAATGGAAGATGGTCGAACAGTGGAAAGAAATCGCCGCCGAACAGGTGAAAGCCTTCGAACATATAAATCTCGGAAACGTCAATGTGATGGACACCACCAAGGGGGGAACCCTCACAAACCTGCTCACCGGCCTCGTGTCGGCGGTGGCGCCCGTTACCGACATCATGAAAACTATTCCGGGAATCCCCAATGCCCTGAAAATCAAGGACGAGGCCGCCCCGACTGCCCCGACGTCCGATTTCGCCAAACAAGAGTAATAAAGTATGCCCGTTATTGTAAACATAGACGTAATGATGGCTAAACGGAAGATGTCCCTGAACGAGCTGAGCGCCCGCGTAGATATCAACATCTCGAACCTGTCTATCCTCAAAACCGGAAAGGCAAAAGCCATACGCATCAGCACTCTTGATGCGCTGTGTCGGGAACTTGACTGCCAGCCGGGAGACCTGCTCGAATACAGACCATCTGCCGAATCGAAATGACCTGCTCCGCCGGAGCTCTGTCAGCAGAGCTCCGGCTTGAACATTCCTGAACATTAAAAAAACAGCGTTTTAACAGTGTAATTTGAACGATTAAACATTTCTTTTTTATACCTTTGTACTCAAATACGTGTAACTTAATACAATATCGAAATGAGTTTTTTGAAGGAATTTAAGGAGTTTGCAGTGCGCGGTAACGTGATAGACATGGCTGTAGGTGTGATTATCGGCGGCGCATTCGGGAAGATAGTATCTTCTTTCGTTAATGACGTTCTGATGCCGCCGCTGGGGATGCTGCTTGGCGGTACCGACTTCGGGCGGTTCTCTTTGACACTCAAGGAGGCGGTGGGAGAAACGCCCGCTGTAACGCTGAAATACGGCTCTTTTGTACAGACCGTTGTGGATTTTGTAATTATCGCTTTCGCCATTTTCCTCTTTATTAAGGGGATAAACAGCCTGAAGCGCAAGCATGAGGCCGCGCCGGTTGCCCCGCCGGAACCGTCAAATGGGGAAAAATTGCTGGCCGAAATCCGCGACCTGCTCAAGAAGTAGGGGCGTCTGCGATGGCAAAACTGCCGAACATATCGGCCAAACTCGGGGGCCGACGCGACAGTCCGGTTGGGCCTGCCGCCGAAAAATCGCGCGACTTTAAGGGAACCCTTGCAAGATTAGTGCGTTTTATGCGCCCTTTTTACGGGGGATTGGCTGTAGCTCTGCTCTTTACCGTGCTGAGTGCGGGGTTTGAAATATTCGCCCCGAAAATTCTGGGCAATGCTATTGATGTGCTGTTTGAGGGCGTAACTGACAGAGCCGCAGGTATCGATTTTAAGCAATTGTTTTCAATATTATTGCTGTTGCTTGGCATATACCTGCTGAGTGCGCTGTTTTCCTGGCTACAGGAATATGTGATGGCCGGAATTTCGGGCAAAATTGTCAGCCGTATGCGGGAAGATGCAGGCAACAAGCTGCACCGGTTGCCGCTGAAATTCTTCGATTCCAACTCTCATGGCGACATCCTTAGCCGCTTCACTAACGATATCGACACTGTCGGCGGAACGTTGCAGCAGAGTATCGTCCAAATCATCACTGCCGCGGCCACAATGCTCGGTATTATTACCATGATGCTGGTAATCAATCCCTTATTGAGTTTAGTAACATTTGTGGCGCTGCCGTTGAGTTTTCTGCTGACCGGAATGATTGCTTCCCGCTCACAGCGGTTCTTTGTCGGACAGGCGCAGGGATTGGGGCGCCTTAACGGACATATCGAAGAGATGCTGGGCGCTCATGCTGTTGTGAAGGCGTTCAATTATGAACATAAGTCTATAAATACATTCCAGCAATACAATAACACTCTGTATGCGTGTGGCTGGAAAGCGCAGTTTGCCTCCAGCGTAATTCATCCGGTGATGAATTTTACCGGTAATTTGATGTATGTAATTATCTGTGTATTAGGGTGTTATATGGTCGTTGCCGGACGTATCACCTTGGGGTCGGTGCAGGCCTTCATCACCTATTCAAGGCGGTTTAACCAGCCGGTGATGCAGCTTTCACAGCTCGTCAACGTATTGCAGTCAACGGTGGCGGCGGCAGAGCGGTATTTTGAAATTATGGACGAGCCGGAAGAGAGCCATCCTGCGGATAATCCCCATCTTCCTGCAACCCCGCGCGGGAGCGTCGATTTTGCGCATGTTTCGTTCCGCTATATGCCGGACCGCCCGCTGCTCGAAGACGTGGATATCCGCGTTGAGCCGGGGCAATTGGTGGCCATCGTGGGACCAACCGGCGCCGGAAAAACCACATTGGTAAACCTGCTCATGCGCTTCTACCTGCCCGACAGCGGGCGCATCGCTATCGACGGCATCGACATCAACGACATGGGACGCAAGCAGTTACATTCGCTTACCGGCATGGTGTTGCAGGATACATGGCTGTTTAAGGGCACTATCCGCGAAAATATCGCTTTCGGACGGCGCGGCGCCACAGACGACGAGGTGATACACGCCGCAAAACTCGCCTGTGCCGACGGCTTCATCCGCGCTCTGCCCGACGGCTACGACACCCTCATCAATGAAGAAGCCGCCAACATCTCGCAGGGGCAAAAACAGTTGCTCACAATTGCCCGCGCACTGATTGTACAGCCCTCAATTATCATCCTCGACGAGGCCACTTCTTCGGTGGATACCCGCACCGAAATCCTTATACAGCGGGCCATGAAACAAATCATGTATGCACACACCAGCTTCGTTATTGCCCATCGCCTGTCCACTATCCGCGAAGCCGACAATATCCTTGTCATGAAAGACGGTAACATCATCGAACAGGGTACCCATAATGAACTCCTCGCCCGAAAAGGATTCTATTACGAACTGTATAACAGCCAGAGGGATAGATAAATGTAGAGTGTAGAGTGTAGGCTTGACCCGCAATGGGCGCCGGCCCACCCCGTCATTGCGGGCTTGACCCGCAATCCCCTTGTCTGAACCCGGATTCATCTGATTTTACGATTGCCGTGATTTTCGTACCTGCCCCCGGCCCTATCCAAGGGCGAGGGGGACGCACGGCCGTTGCAGAGACGCACGGCCGTGCGTCCATACAGCCCCCGTCATTGCGGGCAAGGCAAG
>JAISSS010000018.1 GCA_031272965.1 Bacteroidales bacterium
TTCGCCGAAAAAATTTGTGTCAAATTGTGTCCCGGATTTGGGAAGAGTGTAGAAGAAAAAGGGGGGATTGCGGGTCAAGCCCGCAATGACGGGGTTGGGGTACGCCTTGTTGGGGCCGCTCTTGCGGGTGCCTGTAATGACGGATGGCTGTGGAGACGCACGGCCGTGCGTCTCTACAAGGGCCGTGCAACACGAATCCCCCTCGCCAAAGGCGAGGGTCCGGGGGGAGGTACGAAAAATCATGGCAATCAGATGAATCAGATGAATTCCGGTTCAGACGAAGTACAAAAATTTCGGTTCAGGACAAATTGCAGGCGCCAATCAAAAAAAGGTATAACTTTGTGAGAAATTTCAGAAAAGATGAATAAAAAGCAATCATTTCCGGCGCTTCAGCTGGCCTGTGCAGGATGTGCGATGAATGTGGAGAAGGTTTTACGGCGGCAGGAAGGTGTGATAAATGCGCAGGTCAATTTTGCAGATTCTACGGCGGTTGTTGAATATGATACGGATGTTGTCGGTCCGCAGCAATTGCAGCAGGCGGTCCGCGATGCGGGTTATGACCTGCTCATTGAAGAAGATACGGGTGCCGAAGTCGTCAACAGTTCCGATGATGCGGAGGCTATTGCTGCACGGCAGCATAGTGCACTGAAAGTAAAGACATTAATTGCCTCGGCGCTTTCGGCGGTAATAGTGGTATTTGCCATGACGCCCCATTTGATGCACCTGCGATGGGTAGAGTGGCTTACGGCGATTCTGGCTACGCCGGTGGTGTGTATCTGCGGGCGACAGTTCTTTGTCGGCGCATGGCGGCTGGCGCGGCATCGGGCGATGAACATGGATACACTTGTGGCCCTCAGCGTCGGCACGGCTTATACGGTCAGCCTCTTCAGCCTGCTGGCGCCGCAGTTCTGGACATCACGCGGCCTGCCGGTGAACCTGTGGTTTGAGACGGCGGCGGTTATCATCACTTTTATCTTAGTTGGACGCCTGCTTGAAGACAAGGCCAAACGGACCACCTCTTCTGCCATTCGTCATCTCATCGGGTTGCAGCCGGACAGAGCAACGGTTATGCGCGGAGATGGTCAGGCGGTTGAAGTTCCGCTCAATGAGTTGGCAATTGGCGACCGCATATTAGTGCGGGCGGGTGAGAGAATTCCCGTTGACGGCGTGATAACAGAGGGGGAAGCGGCCATCAACGAGAGCATGATTACGGGCGAATCGCTACCTGCCGGAAAGAGTGCGGGCGACCGGGTTTTTGCGGGAACAGTCAATTTGGACGGCAGTTTTCAGTATCGTGCCGAGAAAGTGGGCCGCGAAACGATGCTGGCGCAAATCATCCGTATGGTTGCTGACGCTCAGAACAGCCGCCCGCCATTGCAACGCCTCGCCGACCGCGCAGTAGCCTCTTTCGTGCCGACAGTGATTGCAATAGCCTGTATATCAGCGCTCTTATGGCTTTGGCTCGACAGCAGTAATCCGACGGTTCATGCTCTGCTGACATTCGTTACCGTACTGATTGTGGCCTGCCCTTGTGCATTGGGCCTCGCCACCCCCACTGCCGTAATGGTAGGCGTGGGACGCGGCGCTTCGGAAGGCATACTCTTTAGAGACATGGACAGCCTTGAATGTTTGCGCAAAATCAATGCCCTTATTATCGACAAAACAGGTACGCTCACCGAAGGAGCCCCTGCCGTAACTGACGCTTACGGGGTGAACTCTTTTAATGACCTGCTATACTCAATGGAACGACATTCCACGCATCCGCTCGCCAAGGCTGTAACAGCGCATCTCCGCCATGCGAAAATGCTCGATGGCCTTGCCGTAGAGACGGTTGCGGGCGCCGGACTGCGGGCAACATACAACGGCACGGAATATTTTGTGGGCAACAGCCGCCTGTTTCCCGCAGCGGATGCGGCAAGTACGGCATGGCAGAACGCCCGGCAAGCGGAAGGCAAAACCGTGGTGCTGTTCGGCGACAGTTCCCGCATTTACAGCCTCTTTGCCATCGCCGACCCGATAAAGCCTACTGCACAGCAGGCTGTAGCGCAGCTTAAGTCATGCGGGGTGGAGGTCATAATGGCTACCGGCGACAACCCTCAAACAGCCGCCCGTATAGCCGCCGAAGCAGGTATTGAGCAGTTCGTCGCCTCAATGCGGCCGGACGACAAACTGCAATTAATCAGGCAAAAACAGCAGGATGGCCGGAGTGTTGCCATGGTTGGCGACGGCATCAACGACAGCGCTGCCCTTGCTGCCGCAGATGTAGGCATCGCCATGGGGGGAGGTAGCCACATTGCCATCGAAACAGCAGGATTGACGATTGTTTCGGGCGACTTGCGCAAAATCGGCGATGCAATATGCCTTTCACGGCACACCGTCCGCACAATCCGTCAAAACCTCTTTTGGGCATTCATATACAACATTCTGGCGCTACCGGTTGCGGCGGGTGTTCTGTATCCGGTATGCGGGTTCCTGCTCGACCCCATGCTTGCGGGCGCGGCTATGGCGCTAAGCAGCGTCTGCGTGGTCAGCAACAGCCTGCGACTGCGGAAATGACCGTATCATGGCCGTAAGCTAAAGCCCGTAAGCTCATGGCCGTAAGCTAAAGCATATGGATAATAAAGTGCGACCCTTAGCAGGGTAATGTCCCGCATGGGACAACACATTATTAACCGTAGGATTTATCCTGCGGTTACTCATCCTGCGGAGACGCTCCGCGGGGGCAACAGGGTCAGTTGTCCTGAAGGAAGTTTCCGAATCCTTCTGTCATCCACGTTTTGAAGCCGCCGTTGTTGTCGTCAAGGATGAAACAGGCTTGCATATCGGAACGGGTTGCGAGCAGTTCTTTGGAGGCGTCGAAGCCGAGCACCATAAATGCGGTGGCGTAGGCGTCGGCAGTGAGGCAGTTGTCGGCGATTACGGAGGCGCTTAGCAGGGAATGTTGTACGGGGCGTCCGGTATGCGGGTCAATGGTGTGAGCATATTTCACGCCGTCTTCCTCGTAGAAATTTATGTAATTGCCGGAAGTGGCCATCGCCTGTGCGGGCAGCGCGGCCACAGCATAGAGTTCGGTATTGCCGAAAGCGGCGTTGTCGCTGGGTTTACGGATGCCGATGCGCCAGATAAGGCCTTTGCTGTTGAGACCGCAGGCAACCACTTCGCCTCCGATTTCTACCATATAGTTGCGGCAGCCGTGTTCCCGCAGCAGCGCGGCAATCACGTCGCATCCGAAGCCCTTGGCTATGGCACTGCAATCAAGCATCGAGGAGGGATGTTCTTTCACCACCCGACCGTCTTGCAGGCGCACTTTCCTGTAGCCTACAAATTGCAGCAGCGAATCGAGAAGGGTCTGTGTAACGGTTTCCTTATGCCGGAAGCCGAAGCCCCATGCGTTGACGAGAGGGGCCACAGTGATGTCGAAGGCGCCGCCGGTAACTTCCGAAATGTCCTGCGCCGCATTAAACACGTGCAGGAAGAGAGAATCGGGCGTCACGTCAACGTTCCGGTTGATGCACGAAATTACCGATGTCGAATCGAACATTGACAGCGAATGATTAACCCGTGCCATCTCCTCTTTAATTTCGTCGTGCAGGTCGCGTCCGTCGGGGCTTTGATAGGCGATATGGTAAGATGTGCCGAACACGCCGCCCTCGTTGAACACGTATGCCGGACGCCGCACACAGCTCACTGCCGTCAGCAGCGCGGCAATGATAACCCCCAGCCGCATCATGCTATGTTGGTGAACACCTGCTGCACGTCGTCATCCTCCTCTATACGGTCAAGGAGTTTCTCGATTTCTTCCAACTGCTCGTCCGAAAATTCTACGGGGGTTGTGGGGAAGCGTTTCAGGGTGGCCTTCTGCACCTCTATGCCCTTGTCTTCCATCGCTTTGGAGAGGGTGCCGAAGCTGGTGTAGTCGCCGGTAACATATACGGTTCCCTCGTCCGACACTTCGATTTCTTCCAATCCGGCGTCAATCAGTTCGAGTTCGATTTCTTCCACATCCACAGCATCGTTTTTTTCGAACTCGAATACTGATTTGCGGTTGAACATAAATTCGAGGGAGCCGGTAGGTACTAATGCGCCGCCGAGTTTATTGAAGTAGGACTTCACATTTGCCACCGTGCGCATGGTATTGTCGGTGGCACATTCGATGAACACTAAGACGCCATGCGGCCCCTTGCCTTCATAGTTCACTTCCGAATATTCGGTAGCTTCTTTTCCGGCGGCGCGTTTTATGGCCGAATCGATGTTGTCTTTTGGCATGTTCTCGGCTTTGGCGTTCTGGATAGCTGTCCGCAGTTTGGCGTTCATATCGGGGTCAGGGCCGCCTTCTTTTGCCGCGATAGTGATTGCCCGCGACAGCTTGGGGAAAATCCGGGACATGTGCCCCCAGCGTTTTTCCTTGGCCGCTCTGCGATATTCAAAAGCTCTTCCCATATCTGTTTATTTTTTTATGAGTTCTGTTTTTAAAATTCGGCTGCAAAAGTAGTGAAAATTTTTATTCGTTGCGTGTCTGTGGCTGATAATTTTTTTGTAACTTTGCAGAGTTCAAATAACAGTAAAGGAAAAATATGTCGAATCAACCATTGGCAGAGCGGTTACGGCCACGAACATTAGACGACTACGTGGGGCAGGATGAATTGGTCGGGGCAGGCGGGGTGTTGCGCAGGATGTTTGAGGCGGGCAATCTGACCTCGATGATACTGTGGGGGCCGCCGGGAGTGGGTAAGACTACGCTGGCCCGTATAGTTGCGGGCATGCTTGACCGTCCGTTCTTCACCCTGAGCGCTATCAGTTCGGGCGTTAAAGACGTGCGGGAAGTGATTGAGAAAGCCCAAAAACAGCAGTATTTTGACCGCCCCAATCCGGTATTGTTCATCGACGAAATCCACCGCTTCAGCAAGTCCCAGCAAGATTCCCTGCTGGCCGCCGTAGAGCAGGGCATTATCACCCTGATTGGCGCTACCACCGAGAACCCGTCTTTTGAGGTCATCTCGCCACTGCTGTCCCGCTGTCAGGTATATATCCTGAAAAGTCTTGACAAAGAGGCTCTTACAAAAATCCTCACTCATGCGCTCGAAAAAGACCCCGCGTTGAAAGCCCGCACCATTGATGTGGCTGAAACTGACGCCTTGTTCCGCTATTCCGGGGGCGATGCCCGCAAACTGCTGAACATCCTCGAACTGACCGTCAATGCGGCAGTCAGCGACACCGTGCATATCACCAATAAAAGCGTTACGGATGTACTGCAAAATAACCCCGCCATATATGACAAGAAAGGCGAGATGCACTATGACATCATCTCGGCGTTCATCAAGAGCATCCGCGGTAGCGACCCGGACGCGGCGGTCTATTGGCTGGCACGGATGCTGGAAGGCGGCGAGGACGTGAAATTCATCGCCCGCAGACTGCTCATCCTGGCGTCCGAAGATGTCGGATTAGCCAACCCCAACGCCCTGCTGCTGGCTCAGTCAACCTTCGAGGCCGTACATAAAATCGGGATGCCCGAATCGCGTATCATCCTCTCCGAATGTGTGATTTATTTAGCCACCTCCCCCAAGAGCAATTCCGGCTATATGGCTATTGATGCGGCTATGGCAACGGTGCAGCAGACCGGCGATTTGCCCGTGCCCTTGCACCTGCGTAACGCCCCGACAAAGCTGATGAAGCAGCTCGGATACAGCGACAACTATAAATATGCCCACTCTTTTGAGGGCAACTTCGTGGAGCAGCAGTTCTTGCCGGACGGCCTGCAAAAAGCGCGGTTCTATCAGCCCGGAAACAACCCGACAGAAAGTAAAATCCTCGAAAGACTGCGGACATGGTGGGGAAAACGATTCTCATGAACGGCACCTGTGAGGCAAAAATAATTTCACAAATAGATAAACTACGCCTTATATTATGTCAAAAGCGATGCACTTCGCGGGACAAACACTTTGCGGGTGTTTATTTTTTGTACTTTTGCGCCCGGCAAAACAGCCATGCATGAATTAAATTATAAGTGATACCGAATCATGAAAGTAGATGTAATTTTAGGCCTTCAATGGGGCGACGAGGGAAAAGGAAAAATCGTTGATGTGCTGACGCCCCGCTACGATGCGGTGGCGCGGTTTCAGGGCGGCCCCAATGCCGGACACACATTGGAAACCGACAAGTTCAAACACATCCTGCGCTCTATCCCTTCGGGCGTGTTTCACGGCGACAAAGTCAACATTATCGGCAATGGCGTGGTGCTCGACCCCGTCGTGTTCCGCCAGGAAGTCAACGACATCGCCAAATACGGCATCGACCTGCGACAGAACCTGTTCATCTCCAAAAAGGCGCACCTGATTATGCCCACCCACCGCCTGTTAGACGCCGCCTCGGAAACCGCCAAGGCTGACGCCAAAATAGGCTCCACCCTCAAGGGAATTGGCCCCACCTACCGCGATAAAACAGGCCGCGACGGCTTGCGGGTGGGCGACCTGCTCGAAAACTTCCCCGAAAAATACGCACAACGGGTGGCCGCACATAAACAGCTGCTCGAAAAACTCTACGGATTCGACTATGCCGACACCCTCGCAGAGTGGGAACCGGAATGGCTCGACAGCCTCAACTTCCTGAAAACATTTACCCTCATCGACAGCGAGAACATCCTGAACGACATGCTTGATGCGGGTAAATCTGTGCTGGCCGAAGGCGCACAGGGGACACTGCTGGATGTGGACTTCGGTTCATATCCTTTCGTAACATCCTCAAACACCGTATGCGCAGGAGCCTGCACCGGATTAGGCATTGCTCCGCTGCGTATCGGAAAGGTGTTCGGCATCTTCAAAGCCTATTGCACCCGCGTGGGAATGGGGCCTTTCCCCACCGAACTGCACGATGATACCGGCCGGAAACTGCGCGACGCAGGCGCCGAATACGGCTCCGTAACCAAACGCCCCCGCCGGTGCGGATGGCTCGACTTAGTGGCCCTCAAATATGCCATAATGATTAACGGCGTTACCGAACTGTTCATGATGAAAGCCGACGTGCTCGACAGCTTCGATACCATCAACGTATGCACCGCCTACGACATCGATGGCGTCCCTACAGACCGCTTCCCCTTCGAACTGAACGACAGCGTTAAACCCGTCTATACCGCTCTGCCGGGCTGGAAAACCGACCTCACAAACATGACCTCCGAAGAGCAGTTCCCCGAAGCGTTCCGCAATTACCTCGCCTTCATCGAAAAAGAAACCGGCCGACCGGTAACAATCGCCTCTGTCGGCCCCAACCGCGCCCAAACCATCATCCGCCGCCACTAAGCGATTCTCTGAATGCACTGGGTACTTCTTTCATTCGCCTCGGCCTTCCTGCTGGGATGCTACGAGGTCTCGAAAAAAATGGCGGTGCAGAACAATGCCGTCATTCCGGTGCTGTTTCTCAATACGCTGTTCGGCGCACTGCTACTGTGTCCGCTTGTGATAGCCTCACGCTATGTGCCTGACATATTGAACGGCACTCCGTTTTTTGTGCCGACAATCACGCGGCATGAACATGCGTTTATGATTATCAAGTCGCTGTTGGTAAGTACAGCGTGGTTGCTGGGATTTTTTGCCATCAAGCATTTGCCGCTGACCATCGTGGGGCCGATAACGGCAACCGGCCCCGTGTTGACATTGGTGGGCGCCATGCTCGTCTTCGGAGAGCGCCTCAACGCCTGGCAATGGGCCGGCGTCGCCCTGACGGTCATCTCCTTCTTCCTGCTGTCGGCAAGCGGCAAAAAAGAAGGTATCACATTCTCCGGCAACAAATGGATTCTCTTTCTGGTATTGTCGGTGATGTTCAGCTGCATGAGCGGCCTTTACGACCGCTTTCTCATGCTGCACGTCAGCCCCACTGCCGTTCAGTTCTGGTCAAATGTCTATCTGAGCCTCGTAATGCTGGCGCTTATGGTGGCATTATGGATGCCGGAACGCCGCAAAACAACCCGCTTTCAATGGAGGTGGAGCATCTTCCTGATAGCGCTGTTCCTCGCCTGCGCCGACTTCATCTACTTTTATGCTCTCTCCGACCGCGCGGCGCTCATTTCGGTGGTGTCAATGATTCGCCGCAGCAACGTGATTGTTACCTTTATCGCCGGAGCATGGCTGTTTGGCGAGCATAACCTGCGCGGCAAAGCCCTCGACCTGCTGCTGATTCTCGTCGCCATGCTGATGCTGTGGATGGGAACAAGGTAATTTAAAGATATTATTTAACAGACATATAATATACTGATAATATGTACAGGGTTTTATTGTTACTGTGCAGAAAAAATGTTAACAACGGCGGAGGCAGTATGTACAGGTTTACCTGTAATGAAACTGATACCGGAGTTCTGTATTGAATTTAATCTGTAAACATGAAAGCAAGACAAATCAGGTAACTTTGGCCCCTGTTCTGATAAATTTGGGGAAATGCTGACAAAAAAACGTTACCTTTGCAGCCGAAAAATTTTTTTGACGCATGAGTAAAAAACCTGTTATAGGAATTTCGCAGGGCGACATCAACGGCATCGGTTATGAGGTGATTATCAAGACGCTGAGCGACCCGCGCATGTTAGAGATGTGTACGCCGGTAGTATATGGTTCGCCCAAAGTGGCAGCCTATCACCGCAAGGCGCTGAATATGGAGGCCTTTAACTTCAATACGGTCAGGCAGTTACGTGACGCCGACATTCACAAGGCCAATATCATCAACTGTACGGATGACAATGTGCGCGTGGAGTTGGGGAAGATAACCGACTTTGGCGGGCAGGCGTCCTGTTCGTCGCTTAATGCGGTAGTTCATGACCTCAAAAGCGGACTGCTTGACGCATTAGTTACCGCCCCGATATGTAAAGACAATATCCGCAGCGACAAGTTCAAGTTCTCCGGTCATACCGAATTTTTAGCGGAGCAGTTCCGTACCGATAACTACCTGATGCTCATGGTCAGCGAGCTGCTGAAAATCGGGGTAGTAACCACACATTTGCCCTTAGAGAGAGTTCCGAAAGCCATAACAAAAGACATAGTAGGCGCCAAAATCGCTACTCTTGCCGATTCTTTGGAGCAGGATTTTGCCATCCGCAAGCCCCGCATTGCGGTGTTGGGGCTGAATCCTCATGCAGGCGAAGGCGGACTGCTCGGCACGGAAGAGAAGAACAGCATCGCACCGGCAATCGCCGCCGCCAACGAGCGCGGAATCCTCACTTTCGGGCCATTCCCTGCCGACGGCTTCTTCGGTTCCGGCGACTATGCTCATTACGATGGCGTTCTGGCGATGTATCATGACCAGGGGATGCTGCCTTTCAAACTCCTCGCCTTTGAAGATGGCGTTAATTATACTGCGGGATTGCCGATAATACGCACCTCGCCCGCGCATGGCACCGCTTTCGACATCGCCGGAGAAGGCAAAGCCTCCCCCGATTCGTTCCGCGCAGCAATGTATTTAGCCATTGATGTGGCTAAGAATCGCGAAATCCACCGCGAAATCCACCGCAATCCTCTGCGGAAATATGAAGTCAATCCCAATCAGGTGGACGAAAGCATTGACCTGACGGCCGTTGATGATAATTATGAGCTGTAACTTGTTGGCAGACATATAATTGGAACGTAATTATGCAAAAAACACACATCAGTATTTGGATTTTATCAGTAGGGCTGTTAGTGGCCGGTTGCGGCGCCCCGTCCCGCTATTCGGCGGCGCTCGACGAGCAGAAGGCGCTGTTAGACAGCAGTTCAATAGACATCTCTGCAAACATAGCGCTGGCCACCTCACCGGAAGAGGCCGCCGCCATGGAGTTCCTGTATGCGTATATGCCCTTAGGCGACATTGCCGACTATTCCGGCGCGTTCATGCTGGGCAATGTGCAGACGAGCCTGCGGGCGCGGCGCGAGCTGCCCTGGGGAAAATCAATTCCCGATGCAGTGTTCCGGCATTTCGTGCTACCGGTGCGCATCAACAACGAGAACCTTGACTCATTCAGGATTGCAAAATATGACGAAATCGCAGCACGGGTGCAACACATGGACATGGCTCAGGCCGCGCTTGAGGTGAACCACTGGTGCCATGAAAAGGTAAACTACCGCGGAACCGACGGCCGGACGAGCGCCCCCCTGTCAACCATGAGCAAAACATTCGGACGCTGCGGCGAAGAATCAACCTTCACCGTCGCCGCACTGCGGGCTGTCTGCATCCCCGCACGGCAGGTATATACCCCCCGATGGGCACATACCGACGACAACCACGCCTGGGTGGAAGTATGGATTGACGGCGCCTGGAAATATATGGGCGCCTGCGAACCCGAACCCCGCCTCAACCGCGGCTGGTTTGACGAGCCCGCAAAACGTACCGTCCTCGTCCATTCCCGCGTATATGGAAAATACGACGGCACAGAACCCGTAGTAGCACACGAAAAACGCTTCTCCGAGCTGAACATGACCGCCAACTATGCCCCCGTAAAAAGCATCTCCGTAAAAGTGCTCCGTAACGGGACGCCGGTAGAGAACGCTCGCGTAGAATTTCAACTGTATAATTATGCGGAACTGTATCCCATCGCCACACAGTTTACGGACCCCACCGGGCGGGTGTCCATGCAGATGGGCCTTGGCGACGTCATCGTTTGGGCCTCCTCGCCGGACAACCTGTTCGCTTTCCGCAAAATATCCGTGTCGGAAGCTGACGACGAAATCACGCTGGAGCTGACCCGCGACATTGCGGAAGGCGAGCAGTTTATCTTCGATTTCGTGCCGCCTCATGCCGTGCGCGACACCATAACAATACCGGACGCCGAGAAAAAAGCCAATGGTAAACGGCTGGCCCATGAAGACTCCCTGCGGAACGCCCGTCTGGCCACATTCCCTGACTATGAATGGAGCCGTCGCTTAGCCGCCGAACTCAATCTGCCTGCCGACAAAATAGCCCGCTATATACGGCTCAGCTACGGTAACTGGCAGGAAATAGAGAAATATCTGCGCGACAACTGTGCTAATCCGCGGGCGCTGTCTCTGCTTGAGGGCATTTCGCAGAAGGATTTCAGCGACACGAAGGCGGCGACGCTGACCGCCCATTTAGAGCATACGTTCATTTCAGATTCTTCGCGGATATTCACCCGCTACGTTCTGGCGCCCCGTATTCATACGGAGCTGCTCACCACATGGCGGCAGCCGTTGCATGAATTTTTCAGCGCCAATATCGCCAGCTACCGCGCCAATCCCGCGTTGCTGGCCGACTGGGTTAAGCGCCACATCCGCATAGACGACAAGGCCAATTTACATTCGCGGGCGGTTATCAGCCCTGCCGGAGTGCTCCGCCTGCGCGTGAGCGACGCCATCTCCCGCGACGTGTTCTTTGTTGCCGCATGTCGGGCGTCCGGCATCCCGGCGCGGCTGAATCCCACAACCTTCGAACCGGAATACTATGCGGACAGCCTGTGGCGCCGTGCCGCCTTCACAGAGCTGCCTCCAATCCCCGACACGGGCTTCCTCGTGCTGGAATCCCCCCAGGATGCCGACACTGCCCATCTGCCGCAATACAACATCCACTTCTCTATCGGCAAGCGGAATGAACGGGGCAACTTCCCCACGTTGGAATACCCCTTCGGCGCCAGCCTCAACCGCCTCGGCACGAAATCGCCGACCGGACGCCACCTCGAACTCGAAACGGGCGACTACTGCCTCGTTACAGGAAACCGCCAACCCGATGGCACCGTGCTGAGTTCCATGCAATTTTTCCGGATTCGTAAAGGCGAGACCACGGCCGTTACCGTATCGCTGCGGCAGTCTGGCGCAACATTGGCGCCGCTGGGAAATATCGCCCCCGACAGCCTCTTTACGGTCAGCAACGGAAAGCAGCAGAACCTCTTCTCACTGACGCCCGATAACGCCACCTCCGCGGCCTGTCCGCCGGAACACCCCCTCATTGTGGCATGGCTGGCGCCCGACAGCGAACCGTCAAAACACATCCTGCATGACCTCGCCGGATATGCCGGACACTTCCGAAACTGGACCGGCCAATTCGTCTTCCTCGCCGACGATGCCGAACGCCTCACGAAAGCCCTCGCCCTGTATGCCCTGCCCGACAACCGCACCGCCCTCGCCGATGCCGACCACCACATTCTCAATACCCTCGCCCCGCAATTCGGCGCCGACCTGAAAAATAAGCTGCCCGTGGTGCTCTACATCACTCACTCCGGCGACGTCTATTATTTCACCACCGGTTACCGCATCGGAGTGGGTGAACAACTGTTAAAAATTATCGGAAAATTACGATAATGCGTTTTGTAATCAAATTTATACTATTTTTGCAGCCGAAAAAAAATGCCAGTGAAAAGGAAACAGAAACGAACAATACGGATACTGCTGTTTGCAGCCGGAATTGGAATAGCCGCAGGCCTGCAGTTCGGCGGAGAAAGCATAGCCCGTCGTGCCGCCACCGACGACTATTGCATGTCGTGCCACGTGCATACTCACGCTGACGAGGCATGGAAACTCTCGACACATTATGATAATGCCTCCGGAATAACGGTGCATTGTGTGGATTGCCATCTGCCGTCAGAAGGACATGGCCGTCTCCGCGCACAGGTGAAACGCAGTCTGAAAGACCGCTATGCGCTATGGACAAAAGACAGCGCCGACTTCCGCTGGGAGGAGAAACGCAAGCCGGAAAATGCACATAAGTTCGTTTATCAGGATGCCTGCTTACGCTGCCATACCAACCTGTTTCCAACAACCCAGACAAAAGAGGGCGACGACGCCCATCTGAACTTCCTGAACACTTCCGGCGCGGTGAGCTGTATCAACTGCCACCTCAATGTGGGGCATTTTGACCCCACCGCCACGCACGAGCACAACTACGACTTTGCGGCCGCCGTCCGTGCCGACACCGTCTATACGGAGGCTACCCCCATCACCGCATTTGCCGACTACACCGAGCAAATCCCCGGCACCGCCATCCGCTTCGACATGGTAGCCGTGGCAGGGGGCGAATTTATGATGGGCAGTTCCGACAGCGAACCACTCCGACGCCCCGATGAGGGCCCGGTAACAAAAGTGAAGCTGTCGCCGTTCTTCATCGGGCGCATAGAGGTGTCGTGGGATGAATATTTAGCGTTCTTTGCGGCCACCTCGTCGCAGGGACGGAAAGAATCGGAAGCGCCGAAGGAAGAGGTGGACGGCATAAGCGGCCCCACCCCGCCATGGGGCGCCCCCGACCAGGGCTGGGGACGCGGCCAGCGCCCCGCTATCACCATGAGCTGGCACGCCGCTAACACCTACTGCCGATGGCTGTCGCAAGTTACCGGCAAACGATACCGCCTGCCCACCGAAGCCGAATGGGAATACGCCTGCCGCGGCGGCACTCAGTCGCCATACCCCTTTGCAGGAAGCCCAAAAAAATACAGCAATACCGGATTCTTCCGCAAAATCGTCTCGGCTGATACGGCCATAATCAGCCGCTATGCAATATATGCCGGAAACAGCAACGGAATAACGCATGAACCCTCGGACGTACTGCCTAACCCCTTGGGAATAAAAAATATGCTGGGAAATGTGGCAGAATTTTGCCTCGACCGCTATGACCCCAACACTTATGCCACCTACAAGGGGGAAGTTGAGAACCCGCACGGCAGCAAACGCGGCGCCGAACACGTGGTACGCGGCGGCTCCTTCCGCAGCGACGCCAAAGACCTGCGCTGCGCCGCCCGCGACTACACCCGTACCCAGGCATGGTTAGTTACAGACCCCCAAATGCCAAAATCTATTTGGTGGTACTCCGATACGCAGGAAGTAGGCTTCCGCGTGGTGTGCGAATACTGAAAACTCTCACCACCCCGCAATCCCCCTGTCTGAATCCGGATTCGTCTGATTTTATGATTGCCGTGATTTTCGTACCTGCCTCCGGCCCTATCCAAGGGCGAGGGGGACGCACAGCCGTTGCAGAGACGCACGGCCGTGCGTCCATACAGCCTCCCGTCATTGCGGGCAAGGGAAGGCACGGGACAGGGTATAGGTGCCCCGTCATTGCGGGCCAGACCCGCAATCCCCTTGTCAGAACCCGGATTCGTCCGATTTTTATGATTGCCGTGATTTTCGTACCTGCCCCCGGCCCTATCCAAGGGCGAGGGGGACGCACGGCCGTTGCAGAGACGCACGGCCGTGCGTCCATACAGCCCCCGTCATTGCGGGCAAGGCAAG
>JAISSS010000061.1 GCA_031272965.1 Bacteroidales bacterium
TTTTCCCTGCCATGCCTTGACCAAGCGGGTAATCTCCTGCTTGCGGCTGTTGCCTGTGCAGGCAACCATTAGCGTAACGCTTGCGACAGCTAAGACAAAGCTCAGTTTCATACTTAAATATTTTCGGCAAAGATACAAAACCTTTTTTCATAAAGCACAAATCTAATCGAAAAAAAATGATTTTTTTCTTCAAAAAAGTATTGTTATACATAAATGCTTGATAATCAGGAATAAACATGACAGTGCTGTCAGGTGATAAGTTAACATTGGTGGTAAAAATGTAACATATGGTTCATAAAGACAGCAGGCTGCCATACAAGAAATACAAATTTTTTTTCCAGAAACAACAAGTCGAATCGGGAATTTTTTTATATTTTCTCATTGTACCCGTTTTAAGAATCTGTTCCACCGGAACTTGCCTGTTGTCGGCTCAAGTGATTTCCAGATACAGGCCACTTTCCCCACTATATATTCTTCCGGCGCAAGTCCCCAATAGCGCGAATCAACCGAATTTTCTGTGCGGTCGCCTGCCATAAAATAATAGTTATTCAGGAAACAGTAGTCTGTAACAGGCTGATTGTTGATATATACAGTGTCGTTTTGGAAGTTCGGTTCGCATTGCTGTTCCCAAGCTATCAGCTTTCGGTAGAGCAGGAAATTTTCGCGGTTCATCGGTATTCTGTCGTTCTTGCGGGGAATATACAGGGGGCCGAAGTTACGGACATTCCAATTGAGTGCACTGTCAAAGGGGAAAGTCAGGTATCCGGTGGCTATTTGCAGGGAGTTGTCGTTTTTTGCCAATTGCTGTTGTGCTTCCACGTTGCCCAGTGTTCCGTCATAGCCCTGTACGCGGTATATGCAGTCCCGTATTTCAAGAGTGTCGCCCGGCAAGCCGATGCACCGCTTGACCAAATATTTCAGCAGGTGCATGTCAATCACGGAGCCGTCGTATGGATGCAGGTTGTGCAGCACCACCACGTCGTTATGCCTGATACGCCGGTATCCGGGGACGCGGTATATCCGCACCCGTTCTCCGTTCAGTGCCCGAGACAGGTTGAATATCCGTGCCCCGTAAGCAGGTTTCCACACGAGTACGCGGTCGCCTCCCGTAAGTGTCGGTTCCATTGAGCCTGTCGGGATGGAAAATGACGCCGCAAAAAATACTACCCACACACAATAGCCCGTCAGCAGTAGCGAGGCATAATACAGTACATCAAGCAGAACTTTAAAGAAGCGTTTTAACCGGCTCATAATTACCTGATTTTAAAACAGTTGTGTATCCCATATTGCCACTTCTGTAACGTCAATTTCGTTGTCAAAACTGCCGTCGTCGCCGAAAAATATCACGGCGTCGGGCGACAGCGAAAAGCGGTCGTCAACCGGTTTATTAATTTCGTTGACTAATCGTCCGTCGATGAAGAAGCTATAGCGTTCAGGGCCGGAAGAGATGAGCAGTTCGTGCCACACGCCTGCCCGCAGTGGGATAGTGGAATAGCACACCAGGCCGAATGTCTGGGTGTCGGTAATTATTGTTTCGGGGTGGTCGCTGTTGGCTGTGTTTGTTTGGAAGATGGCCTGCGTCATTCCGCCCTGTATGCGTACCCGCGTTTTTATAGTGAAATTATTGACGCGTTCGCCGCCGCCGTTTGCGCTTATGCCATGCCAGCATTTCAGGAAGCTGCCCCGTCCGATTCGTATTGCTCCGTCGCCTGCGTTTTCTCCCTGAATCGGGTGGATGTCGGGGCCATTCAATTCAAGCGGACGGCCAATTATGGCTTTGCCCAAATCGGTAGGGCTGTCGAATCGCCACAGCCCTTTAGCGGGCACTTCTTTTAGCGGTGTTGGCTTCAACTGGAGCAACCATGCCGTATCCGGCAAATAGCTTCCGTCCCAAAAATCAGATGTCGGATGAATGAAATTGACTGTGCCGTCGGCAGTCAGCTGGAACGGGGCGTTAGCAGGTTCCAGTTGCCGGTTTCGGTAATAAACCGGCAAATACAGGCAGTTTTTCCCCACCTTGCTGAATGTAGCCACAGAATCGGCGAGTTGTCCGGCGGCGACCACGTTCCACCGCATGGCGCCCATTTCTGCCAGCCATATCTGTTCGTTACCGTTCTGCGGGGGAACCCGTACGGCGACCTGTATATCAATACATTCCGGATGTTCGTGCGAAATGTCAATGAAGTCGGTGCGTCGCAATTCCGGTGGCGTACTGTCTGTAGTAGTGGGAGAGCGGCGCTGAATGGCGAATGTTTTTCTGTAGGCCTTGGCTTTTGTCAGTGTATTGCCTTGATGATGCTGGCCGGGGCTGGCCTCGGTGCCCATAAAGGCAATATGCCGTCCGGCGCTGTCGCACACGCTGTTCCAAGTATGTCCGCGATTTTGGTTGAGCCATTGTGGGGTATAGTCAAGCGTTACAGGAATCCCCATCGCCCGCATCGTGAAAGCGGCCAGCGCCGCCAGATGAGTGCATGTTCCGCGCGGGGTCGTCATCAGCTGGGTGTAACACATATCAGGAAAGTCGGGGTCTATGTGGAACTTCGGCAGCAGAGCATTGACGCGTCCGCAGGCTTCCAGAGCAGTGGTGTTCGGGGTGTTGATGAACGCGCGGTTGACGTCGGCAAAGCTCGCCAGTGCCTTTGCCCGCCAGTTCTCCAGCGGCTCTGTGCCAATGCGGTATGGCAATATCTCTTCCAAGAATGTTGAAAATGCCACATTTTTACACCATGGTTTGTTTTGCCATTCACGGAAAGCCAACTCTATGTTATCTATCAGATATTCGGAAGTGATATGATGTATGTCATATCTGCGTATAGGAGCGCCCAGATTATAGGCCTCCAGCACATGCTGCTTGTCCGAAGAACTTGTCCAGCGCATACACACCGTGGCAATATCGTTCCATGCCGCATCGCGGTATTCCGAATATTTACCGGGCATGTTGGCTATCAGGAACTCCGCAGCCCGCAATTTCAGGCTGTCGCCCGCATCGCGGCTGTAGTGTTTCAACGTCTGCGCTAATTCACGCCGGTTCTTACCCGCCATATCCAGCGCTGTGGCAATTTCAGGCGACCACTGCGACGCCGGGCTGCAGCTACAAAGGAACAGCGCTACAGTGTATCCGGCTATTGTGTCCCAACGGCACTTATATTTCTTTATGGTTCGCATGTGAAAACGTAATATATTCAGTTGTCATATTTCCGGCAAGTCCATAGTTATCAGAAAAAACTCGTCATCTTCAGGCAGGGCTGCAGCATAAATTTTCCGGCGTTCTTCGTCAACTGCCAAGCATCTTATGCCGATACCGACGTTCATTTCTATAATCGGCTCTCCGTTCCAGTCAAATACCTTTATGTTTTGGGCAAGATTAAGTTCTTTTCTTGTTTTACCGCTGTGAGGAGTGTAGATGTATTTGTCTGTAACATAAGCATCTTCGAATCCATGAATATTAACCTCTTCTTTCATTAATGGCGTTAAAAGTATTCTCTTAATTATGCGGATACTGTCGGGCGCCGATTCAAGATTGTAGATTTCCATAATTCCTGTTAAATATGAGGCGAAAACCATTCTTTTTTTATCGGGACTAATTTTACAAAAGAAATGATTAAACATATATTCAATAAGTTTTTTATTTTCTTCTTCATTATAACTGAGCACCGGCTCCTCTTCATGAAATCCGATGAAATCGAGTAACTTGTTAAAAGTTACGAGACTGTATTTACTCAGTTTTCCGTTGACTCCTATTCGTCCGGCCCCCATGTAATATGTTCCCATATCAAAAAAAGCGATAGGCCATATTCCATATTTGTTCGACACACGTAAAGTGCTTCGGCAATCTATTGTCCGGCTGTTTATGTCGAAGTAAAGGAATTGTTTATGATTGAAGTCATAGTATTGAATTTTCTGGGAATCAGACTGCAGGAAATTATTCGTAGAGACCTCAGAAATTTCGCATGGACCGTTCCCCTTTGTCATAAATTCAAATTCCAGCTTGCCTGAATCTCGGTCAAGAGCATGGAAACAGTACTTTTGTCCATGTTTATCCATAATTATCAGATGCTTTTCGGTGAGCACTAAATTCTGTGGGTAGCCCACTAAGTAGTTGGTTGGGAATTCCTGATATTCAATGTTGACAGTTTTTGGAAATGAAACCGGCGTAACGCGCAGTTTTTCCTTATTGTCTTTCACGTTGCAGGAAATCAGGAGAATGAGAGTTGCAATGGTTAAATGTCTTGTGTTCATAATAGTATTTTTTGTTACGATACTTACTTAACGGATTATTATTTGAATAATGATTGCATGTTATTTTCTCCAAATACAACAATCGGGTTATCGTCGGCTTTAATTTTCGCTTCCAGTTCGTTGAAATCCGAATATATGCCGTAGCCTCCGGATGTATTCTGCTCCGACATGTTTTCACTGATACTTTCTGCTTGAAGAACAGAATAGAAAATATTGTTTACATAATATCTAAAGAATAATGCCACAAAATATTCTTTACTATTGACAGTAATTTTTTTGATATTTCTAATTTCGTTATTTGTTTTTGAATAAACGGCTAATTGGTTTTTTCCTCTGAAATCATATCTGAATGTTATGAAATCGTCTGTTTCCAGGATATTGGTAATTAATCCGGCATAATTTTTGGATGGATTCATAAAATCTAAAACAAATTTTTTATTATCATTTCCGAATTTGTCAGTAATTTTTTTTATGACTTTATATTCTCCGAAATCAAACGCATATTGTGGATGGAATCCATTTTTGTCCATGTGATATAGCGTGTCGCTAAATCCGAAAGCATATACAATGTGATTATTATATTGAGACATGCTTGTTTCGCTGGTAATCCGTTCAAAGTCCGAAATATAGTCATTGTGAATTAATATCTGATTATTTTTTAAGGAGTAGATTCCGGCCTGATAGTTTTTATCCTTGTAGTAGCCGAATCTAAGAGCTAACAAATCATTACTCTCAGGTACGCATACAATGTTTTTTAATGCAAAATCTGTTCGATATTCGTTTATCAGATGTCCGTCCATATCATATTTCTGTATTTTTTTGTAATTATCAGCTATCCACAAGATATTGTTTCGTTCATCAATACAAAAATCAGTGATGCGCATTGTTTCACCAGGCCCGTTTCCGTGTTTGGCAATTTTGAACAGGAATTTTCCGTGTTTGTCGAAGCAGTGTACGGCGCCGCCCCCGTGTGAATCGTAGGTGTAAAACCTGTCTTTATACACGGCAAGCGAACTCAGAGCGCCAATGATAGATACAGGAGTAGTTTCTAATTGCACAAATGTGCAGTTATAGTATAGGTCGTTGATGTCAGCAGTAATGCTTTTATCGGGGGTAATGACCACCGTCTTAACAGAGTTATCTGTATTTTTATGTGTGTTTGTGCATCCACACAAAACGATAAATGAGAACAGGAAATAATGTATGTTTTTCATAATGAAATTATTCTTTTAATAAAAGGGCTGCCTTTATAGGCTACGACGTTTTTGTGTCGAAGTCGCATCCTGTCCATAAATTTCCGCTTAAAAATATTTCTGGGGGAAAATGCAATACCGTAAAACGGCATGCAAATACAAACAGGAACATAAATCGCTTTTAAAGACAGCCTGTAAACTAACTAACAGTTATAGGGGTAATTATAATAATAAAAACACCCTGTACCATTTTCAACACATTGGTAATAGCAGTGTCTAACAGTATCCCAACGGTCATCCTTACCTTCCATATATACGCCAGGTGATTCGGGGTCTGCTAATGCTTCCACGTTGTCTAAAACTACGTCGCCAAGAGTTGTCGCTTTCTGGTTATTCAGGCAGATGTGATAGGCCGATAGCGCTATCACTCCAGCCGCAAAAGAACAAAATAATATCTTTTTCATATTTATCAGATATTAAGTTAAAAAATATTGTTAATTAATGCATCCCACTATTCTTGCGTAAATTGGAACTTCATTTATTGATATGACACCGATTGGAATCAGGAATTGTGGGAGTAGCCAATTTCCTGCCGATAAAGTTCCAGTATCATTATTTTCTATACTTCTGTATTTTTCCTCCTTTCGTTTAAGTTAATGTGGCATACGGGATAGTGTGCCATGTACTTCGGATAGCTAAGGCATAACTTTTTCTTTTGCTTCCTTGAGACATCGTGTTCCCGTATTTTTCTACAGTCGGCATCACCTTTGCAGGCGAAGTTGCGGATTCCCGCCTGCTGTGGCAGGATAAATGTACTGCTTCTGATAGAAACAGCGTAAAGATTGGATATGCTTGTTGTGCAGTGGGGAACTCTGGCAAAGCCACTGTTTTGCGGGATGCCCCATGCGCTTGCATGTCTGCCGGTTCTGGAAGAAGCATTTTTTTTCGCTTCTTTTATATTTTTGAAATACAAATCTTTTATTCGCAGATTGTAAACAGGATGACCAATGATGCGAACTATATTATTAGTGTCTAACAGGAAAACGCACAATCTTTCGTCCTTTGGGAACTTGTTTAACTTATTGAGACTGTCTTTAGTGTCTAAGTTTATTGGGTACTCAAAATGAGCCTGCTTTATGAGCAACTCAACATCCAAATAATTGTCTTTCGGGTGAAAGAACAGTAATAACGGCACAGTGCCACCAGAAATTGAATCCAGCTCTGCAATAAACTTTTCCCATAAGCCTAACTGCAACTTGCAAGGAGTGCAGCCGGAAGAATCAAGATACACCAGCACTTTCCAACTGTCTTTCGGCACATCGAAAGGCACCGTGTCGGAGACGAGACGTGGAAACACCATCCCGTCGGGAAAAACAATCTCTTTTCCCTGCCATGCCTTGACCAAGCGGATAATCTCCTGCTTGCGGCTGTTGCCTGTGCAGGCAACCATTAGCGTAACGCTTGCGACAGCTAAGACAACGCTCAGTTTCATACTTAAATATTTTCGGCAAAGATACAAAAACTTTTTTCATAAAAAACAAATCGAATCGAAAAAAATGATTTTTTCTTCAAAAAAGTACTGTTATACATAAATACCTGATAATCAGGAATAAACATAACAATGCTGTCAGGTGATAAGTTAACATTGGTGGTAAAGATGTAACATACGGTTCACATAGATGTTGTTTGGTTGTCTTCAAAATGGGGACTTTCGGTGCAAGTTCCCCATAGTGCGGGTCATCCGGGCTGATAGGCACGTCATTATAGATTTCCCTCAGTCCTGCATATCTGGCAGCAAAACCATTCTTTTAATTAATATTTTGGGTCAAGTTTATGCTGTTTTACTGTTTTGAAGTGTTTATTTGCCGACCGTGCCGAAAAAAGTTGTATTTTTGAACTGTTTAATGTTTTATAATAACGTTTTTCCAGATGAAAGTGAAGCGAGTTTTTTTCTTGATAGTCCTTGCTGTAGCGGGGTTTAGTGCATTTGCTGACGAAGGCATGTGGTTGCCCTCGCTTATCGGCAAGTTGAATATTGACCGGATGCGACAGATGGGCTGTGAGTTGACGGCGGAAGACATCTACAACATCAACGGGGCGAGCCTTAAGGATGCTGTGGGGGCGCTTGACCATGGTTCGTGTACCGCCGAATTAGTGTCCGCTGACGGGTTGCTGTTGACCAATCATCATTGTGGATTTGGCGAGATTCAGGCGCACAGCTCGGTAGAGCACGATTACCTGCGCGACGGGTTCTGGGCCGCCACCCGTGCTGAGGAGCTGCCAAATCCCGGCAAGAGTATCTCTTTCCTGGTGCGTATGGACGATGTTACAGCGCAGGTGCTCACCGATTCTGTGCGGGCAGCCTCTGATGAGGCCGCAGTTGCACTTATTGCCGCTAATGTGGCACGGATACAGGCTGATGCGGTGAAAGGCACTCACTATGAGGCGCGTGTCCGCCCGCTGTATAACGAGAACCAGTATTTTCTGTTCGTTTATGAGACCTTTCGCGACGTCAGGCTCGTGGGCGCCCCGCCCGAATCGCTCGGCAAATTCGGCGGCGACACCGATAACTGGGAATGGCCCCGCCAGACCTGCGATTTCAGCATGTTCCGCGTATATTGCAGCCCTGATGGTAAGCCTGCCGACTATTCTGCCGACAACGTTCCTTACCACCCTAAAAACTTCCTGCCAATCTCTCTGCACGGTTACAACGAAGGCGATTTCGCAATGGTGATGGGCTTCCCCGGACGTACTGACCGCTATAAGCCGGCGGCAGGAATCAATTACACTATGACCGTTACAAATCCCGTCCGTATTCAGGTGCGGGAAAAGAAACTCGCTATCCTGCGCGATTATATGGCCTCCAGTCAGAAAGCTGCTATTCAATATGCAACAAAATATTCACATTGTTCAAACTATTACAAGTACAGTATCGGCCAGAACAAAGGGCTGAAAGACCTGGACGTTATCGCCAAAAAGCAGGCCACCGAGCAGCGCTTTATCGAATGGGCAGGCAGCACCGCGCAACGCCGGGCCGCTTATGGCGATGCAATGCCGCTCATCATGAAAGCCTACGAGTATAATGAGGACGAGCGTGCGCTGGAGTATATGGAAGAGGCCCTCTTTGAAGGCCCCGAAATTATCGGCTTCGCATTGGCCGCCTCACAAATAGAGGAAGCCCTCGACAGCCTTGACAGGAAGCAGCTGGCCGCCTCTATCGAGTGGTTCAGGGGCATCATAGACGACTACTTTAAAGACTACGATGCGGCAACCGACCAGAAACTGCTGGCTACACTGTTCAAACTGTATAGCGACAATGTCGGGGCAGATTTCCATCCGAAGGTCTTCGCCGAAACAATACAGAAAAAATATAAGGGCAATTTTGACCTTTATGCGGAACAGATGTTCAAAAAATCCATCTTCGCTTCCCGTGAGAGGCTCGATGTCTTCCTCGAAAATCCCACACTTAAAGCGTTGAGAAACGATATGGCATATAAGGCCGCCACATCAATATACAGCGAATATCAGGTAGTGAGTGCCATATCCGGCGAGAGCCTGTCAACGTTGCGCAAAGGGCGCCGTCTGTTCCTTGCCGGACTGATGGCCATGAACCCGACGCAGAACTTTGCCCCCGACGCCAACTCTACCCTGCGGCTTACATACGGCAAAGTGGGGGGGTACATTCCGCGCGACGGCGTGGTCTATGAATACTGTACGACCTTGAAAGGTTACCTCGAAAAGGAAATCCCCGGAGATACGGAATTTGACGTTCCCGCACGGCTCAAAGAGCTGTATGCCGCCCGCGACTATGGCCGCTATGCTGACAGGGACGGGGCGCTGCATACTTGCTTCCTCACCGACAACGACATTACCGGCGGCAATTCCGGCAGCCCCGTGATGAACGCCCGTGGAGAGCTGCTCGGATTGGCTTTCGATGGCAACTGGGAAGCCATGAGCGGAGATTTCGCTTTCGAGAAAGAGCTGCAAAAATGTATCGCTGTTGACATACGTTTCGTGCTGTGGGTCATCGATAAATATGCAGGTGCCGGACACCTCATTAATGAAATGCTCATCCGCGAATGAAAACACGCACTGCCGTATTATCGGGCGTATTAGTGCTCGTGCTGGGGGCGGGTGTGGTTACGCTCAACGCCTTTTTGCCGGTAGTTACAGGCTATGCCGCCAAGAACCTGGCCTCGGGGGTATTTGTGGCTGGCCGGACGCAGGAAGATATGGAGAATACTGACCTGAATTTTTCGTTCATTAAATACACTCACAACACGGTTAATTATGAACATAAGTTCGTTAAAAGTCGCCTGCTGTGGAACACCTCCAAAGCGGTGTTCATCGCGCCCGATTTTGGCTGTACACTGCTGGCAGGGTACCCCGAAGATTCCATACGCTCCCGCAAGTGGCCGCAAGTGGTGGCCGTTCCGCAGAATCCGGATACTGTGCCGTGGCCGACGGGCGACCTGTTGCCGGATACCGTTCCGCAGGGGATTGACCTCGTCCGGCTGAAAGCTGCTGTAGAGTGGGCGATGGCAGATACGGTGCCAATGAAAGGAACTTTTGCCTTAATAGTGCTGTACAAAGGGGTTCCCGTAGCCGAAGCCTACAGCCATAATGTGAACGCCGACACGCGCTTCCTGAGCTGGTCGATGGCCAAAAGCGTTTCGGCCATCCTCGCCGGATGCCGCGTAGCTGACGGGCGCTTTGACGTCAACGTCCCTCTCGCGTTTCCGCAATGGACTGATGCCCGTGCCCGAATCACTGCTGACAATCTGCTGCGCATGAACAGCGGCCTCAAATGGACCGAAGACTATGGCACCCTCTCTGATGTTACTGCAATGCTGCATAAAGAGCCGGATATGGGCGGCTATACCCTGCGGCGGCTGTATGAGAGTGCTCCGGGCGCCCGCTGGGAATATGCTACCGGCTCCACAAACCTGCTGTGCTATGCCCTGCGGCGTTCTTTTAATTCCGACATTGAGTATTGGCGTTACCCCCGTATGGCGCTGTTTAACAGAATCGGGATGCGTAGCGCCGTATTTGAAACTGACGCTTCGGGGACTTTCTCCGGCGGCTCATACCTGTATGCTACCGCCCGCGATTATGCCCGCTTCGGACTGCTGTGCCTCAATGCGGGATGGTGGAACGGCGTCCGTCTGCTGCCTGAACAATGGTTTGATTATATCACCACGCCGACGCCGGATTCAGGCAACAAATACGGTGCTTCATTCTGGCTGAACCGCGCTGCCGAACTGCCTGCTGCCCCGCCCGACATGTTTTGGTGCGACGGACACGACGGACAGTACATCTTCGTAATACCGTCCCTGAAATTAGTCGTTGTCCGCACCGGATTCTCCAAGAAAGGCGACTTCTCGGCCAACCTGCTGCTGCGCGAAATAGTGAACAGTATTACGGAAAGGTAATTTTCTCTGCTGTGCCAAGTGTTGATTTCCGAATTGACTTTGCGGTAAAACCCCGTATCGCAAAGGCCTCCGGCGGGGAGGCGCCTCTGCCGGAACAGCCTCTGCTCTGGGCAGAGGCCAAACAGAGGCCATCCGATGTGCTGCATATGCTGACCCAATTAGTGCTGACCATCGGTAAGGCCCGTACTTTTGACGAGATATTACCTCCGGCTTTCCTCGGCTGCTTCGACAGCGAGAAAATCGCTTTCGTACCGTACAGCGAAATACAGGACATTTATTTCGGGTAAGAATCCTGCCTTTACTGGGGGTGGAGGTGGGGGCGGTTATCACAGGCAAATGAAGATGTTTTATGCGTCAGAGCCTGTAACTGAATACCGGAAAACGCGGCTTTTTTCGGATGCGGCGCGGGCAGTATTTAACGCGGGGCAGGAACTCTGGCGGTATTATCACACCGTTGCGGGCAAGGGCCTGGCTGACCGCGTATCCGAGCCATACAACGTCAATGCCTCGCTGTATGACATCCGTGCGTTCTTTCAGGGGCGGAAGGGGAAGATGAACGTCATTAGCGCTGACAGCCGCTATAATGACCTCGTCGGTGCATTACGGACGAGACTCCGCGAGCTTGCCGTGCAGATTGAGCCGAAGGTTTATGAATACGGGTTCTTAAAACAGCAGGATGGTGTGCCTTTTATTTTCCAGTGGTGCATTTATCCACTAAATATACGATTGACATGTAAGGGACGCCGCCGTTGTCTGACAGGCCGATTTCACAGGTACGGCTGTTACTGTAACCGGCGGTAACGCCTGCCTGTTCGAGCTGGGGACGCAGTTTGCGCAGTCCGTATTTATTGAGTTCCGGCTGGAAGAAGCCCTTATCGCCGGCGAAGCCACAGCACCCCACTTCTTCAGGCGTTATGACCTGTGAGCTGCACATTTGTGCGATTTTAAGCAACGTTGGTTTCAGTCCCATTTTGATGGTTGAGCAGGTCGCATGAATACTGACCGGCTCGTCTGAGGGATGGAAATTGAGGCGTTCCAGCAGGAATCTGTCGATAAATTCTACCGGTTCAAACAGTTGCAGCTTTGGCGACAAGGTTTTTCTCATCCGATAGAGGCATGGACTTTGGTCGCACAGCACGGGGTATTTGCCGTTGTCGGAGGCTTTCAGCAGGGCGGTTTCGAGTTGCTGCGATTTTTGGGTGGCGCTGTCGGGCAGTCCCTTGCTTTCCCATATTGTGCCGCAGCACAGTTGCCGCATATTTTCAGGGAATATTACGCAGTATCCGGCTTTATTGAGCAGGTTCACTGTTTTTTGCATCAGGGGGATGCTGTCAGGGGTGTCAGGGGAGGCCCCCATCATCTGGTTGAGGCAGCTGGGGAAATACACGGCCCGCAGTGGGGTGTTAGTCGGGGCGGTCTGCTTTGCCGGACGGTTTTTTGCGGGCAGTGAGGCTGTCCATAGCGGGAAATGTCCGCTACTGACGGCATGCAGCGTCGCGCCGAGGGCATTGACGGCACGGCTGCCTGATAACTTGTGTACAATTCCGGCCATGCCGAGTGCGGCTTCCACGAGGCTGTGGACGGCGCCGAAATGCGCGGCAGTCCATTTCCAGATGCGGCTGCGGACGGGACGCCTTTCGTTCTCTATGCGGCGCAACTCGTGGATAAAGTCGCCCACATTGATACCCACCGGACACGAGGTGGCACACAGGCCGTCGCCTGCGCATGTTGTGTTCCCCGCATAGCGGAACTGTCGCCGTAGCTGTTTGAGGATGGCGGGCGTTTCGCCGGAGGCCGTGAGGCGGGCAATTTCGCGGCTTGCCACAATACGTTGCCGCGACGAAAGAGTAAAACCGCAACTGAGGCAGTTAATTTCGCAGAACCCACATTCGATGCACTTGTCTATCAACGGGTGAATTGCGGGCAGCGGTTTAAAGTTCTTCACGAAGCAGCGCGGGTCGTCGTTGAATATCACGCCCGGATTGAGGATTCCCTGCGGGTCGAACAGCTGTTTTATTTCGCGCATCAGGCGGAAGGCTTTGACGCCCCATTCTTTCTCCACGAATGGTGCCATGTTTCGGCCGGTGCCGTGTTCTGCTTTCAGCGAGCCGTCGTATTTATTAACCACCAAATCTACCACTTCGTGCATCAGGCGTTCATATTGCGCGACAGCCGCAGCCGAATCGAATGACTGGTTGATGATAAAATGGTAGTTGCCGTCGAGGGCGTGGCCGTAAATCACTGCATCGGGGTATCCGTTGCGTTCTAAGATTTGCTGTAACTCTAACGTTGCCTCGGCGAGGGCTTCCATGGGGAAAGCCACATCTTCAATCAGGCAGGTAGTTCCCGGAGGGCGCATTCCGCCAACAGAGGGGAATATACCCGCCCGCATCGTCCAGAACTTCTCATATTCGGCGGGGACGTCGGTAAATTCCACCGGAAACAGGGCTTTGAAGGCAGATAGTGTGGCCGTGGCGACGGTGTTATGCTGTTGCAGGGTTTGCCGGTCAACGGCTTCTGTCTTAACGAGCAATGCGGCGGCGCTGGCGGGCAGCAGTTTCAGTTGGGGCAGCGCGTCAGGCACATTCTCGACGCATCGCAGGGCTTTCCTGTCGAAAAATTCCACTGCCGTAACGGGCGCCTGTTTCAGGGCTATAACGGCTTTGCTGGCGGTGAGCGCGTCAGCAAAGAACAGCATTGCGCTGGCTTGGCAGGGGTACGCTATGGCGGTGTCCATCGTGGCTTCGGCTAAGAATGCCAGGGTGCCTTCCGAGCCGACAATCAGATGTGTGATGATGTCAAACGGCTCGTCAAAATCGAGAAATGGATTGATACTCAGCCCTGTAACATTTTTGATAGAGTATTTTTTCCGGATTCTTTCCGCCAGCGCGGCATCAGCGCGTACTGCGTCGCGGAGGGTGATTATCCGGCGGATGAAGGCGGGGTGGGAGGCGCGGAAGGCCTCTCGGCTTGCCGGGTCGCCGGTGTCGAGCAGAGTTCCGTCGGCAAGGATGAGGCGGGCTGACCGCAACATACGGTAGCTGTTTTGGCGGATGCTGCAACTCATGCCGGAGGCGTTGTTCATCACGATGCCGCCGACCATTGCCGAATTGATGGAGGCGGGGTCGGGGGCGAATTTCCGTCCATAAGGCCGCAGGATTTCATTGACCCGCATGCCCGTGATTCCGGGTTGCAGGCGGATAGCATTGCCATTCTCCAACACGGTGCAGTGTTCCCAATGTTTGCCTGCAACTGCGAGCACCGAATCGGTTGCTGCCTGCCCCGACAAGCTCGTTCCGGCGGCCCGGAAGGTCAGGGGGATGCCATGCCGTGCTGCCGCCCGAACCACGCCGGAAACTTCCGCCTCCGTTGCGGTCTGTATCACTGCCTGCGGAATGAACCGATAAAAACCCGCGTCAGTTCCCCATGATAACCGCCGCAACACGTCAACGTAACGCCGCTGTGCGGGAATAATACGCTGTAACTCTTTCAGAAAGGACTGATTCATCTTTAATATTTCGGGACAAAAGTACAAAAAATCACATCACAGTGTTGCGCGAACATAATATATTGGCGCTTATTTGAGTGCGTGTGCGGTTAATCCAAAAAAATCGCGTAATTTTGCGGCAAATTTTGTGAGATGACTTTACAGGAAGACCTGATTATCAGGCAACGACGGGTTCAGGAGGCCATACGTAATGCGGGCTACGATGCCTGCATACTGGCCACTGCCCCTAATATTTATTATCTGACGGGCATTGTTTACAGCGGTTTTTTGTATCTGCCGGTGCAAGGGGAGGCGGTACATTTTGTGCGGCGTCCGGTCAATGTCGGTCTGGAGCGGGCGGTATATATCCGCAAGCCGGAACAGATTGCAGATGAACTGTTGGTGCGTCCGGCGAATGTGATGCTCGAAACGGATGTGCTGTCATACACCACCTGCAGACGGCTGCTGGCCGGTCTGGGACTGGCAGAGGCAGGCGACGCCTCCACTATGCTGCGACGGGTGCGCAGTATAAAGACGCCGTTTGAAATTGCCCAAATCAGGCATAATGCACAGATACACAAGGCTTTTCATGAGGCCATACCGTCCCTGTTCTGTACTGGCATGACCGACCTCGAATTTCAGATAGAGCTGGAGCGCAAGATGCGACAGCTGGGGTCTATTGGCTACTTCTATGCTTACGGAGAAAATATGGCCATCTTTATGGGGAGCGTATTGACGGGTGACAATGCCCAGACGCCATCGCCTTACGACTTCGCGCTGGGGGGCGCCGGGGCTACCCCTTTGTTGCCTATTGGCGCCTCCGGCGAGCCGATATTGCCCGGACGGATTATTATGGTGGACATGGCCGGAAACTACACCCCGCTGCTTACTGACGTGTCCCGCGTATATGCCTGCGGGGAAGCGCCCGACATCGCAAGGAAAGCCCACAGCGTATCCATAGAAATCTGCAACGCCATGCTCGCTTCCGCAAAATCCGGCACAGCTTGCGCCGAGCTGTGGGAACAGGCGATGAGCATTGTCCGCCGCGAAAAACTCGAACAGTATTTCATGGGGACAAAACAGCAGGCCAGATTTGTGGGACATGGTGTAGGTCTGGAAATCAACGAACCGCCGGTGATGACGCCCAAGTCGAAAGAAGTTCTCGAAGTGGGCACAGTGTTTGCTTATGAGCCCAAGTTCGTAATCCCCGGAATCGGCGCGGCCGGAATCGAAAACACGTATTTAGTTACCGACAGTGGCATTGAAAAGCTCACTGATATTGAAGAAAATATAATACAACTTGCATAGAAAAAATATGATTAAGTCATCAAAATCAGTACTCGGAATCGGCAGTGCGCTGGTTGACATACTGGCACGGCTCGACAGCGACCAATTGCTGACCGACTTTGGGCTGCCCAAAGGCAGTATGACATTAGTGGATGCCCGGCTGTCGCACAGGCTTGCCGATGCGGTCAGGCAGCTTGCCCCGACGATGCAGACGGGCGGCTCGGCGGCTAACACTACCCGCGTTATCGGCCAGCTGAAGGGCCGTGCCGGATTCATCGGACAAACCGGTGATGACGATATGGGGCGCTTCTTCCGCTCCGAATTTGAGAAGCTGCACATCAGCACCCATCTGAGTATTGATGCGCTGCCCACCGGTGTTGCCGTTACACTGATAACGCCCGACTCGGAACGCACTTTCGGGACATACCTCGGCGCCGCCTCAACCCTGTCGCCCGACAGCATCCGTCAGGAACTCTTTACGGGCTACGACTGCCTGCATCTGGAAGGCTACCTCGTGTTTAATCATACACTTATAGAAACAATCCTAAAACGTGCCAAAGATGCCCGCCTGAAAACCGCCCTCGACTTGGCCAGCTACAACGTCGTAGCCGAAAATCGCGACTTCCTTGCCCGTCTGATAGACGAATATATAGACATCGTTTTTGCCAACGAAGAGGAGGCAAAGGCCTTGACCGGCGTTGCCCCCGCCGAAGCAGTGCGTCTAATTGGCAACAGCTGTGAGACGGCAGTGGTCAAAATCGGACGGGAAGGCTCGCTTGTATGCGCCGCCGACCGGCTGACACATATTGACACCCCGCAGGTAGCTGACGTGGTTGACACTACCGGCGCCGGCGACGTCTATGCGGGCGGCTTCCTGTATGGCCTGGCGACCGGCTGCGACGTGGCCGTATGCGGACAGCTCGGCTCGCTTCTGGCCGCCGAAGTAATACAAGTGCAGGGCGCCAGAGTTCCCGATGAACGGGTCAGCGCTATATATGAACAAATGTTCGTAAATGATTGAAAAATAACGTAACTTTTCAGAAAATATTACAGATGGAAAAAGTTAGAGTACGGTTTGCGCCTTCCCCGACCGGGCCGCTGCATATTGGCGGTGTGCGGACGGCGCTGTTTAATTACCTGTTTGCCCGCCGAAACGGAGGCGATTTTCTGCTGCGTATCGAAGATACCGACCGGACGCGCTATGTTTCCGGCGCCGAGCAATATATTATTGATGCGCTGCAGTGGTGTGGCCTCACCCCTGACGAGGGGCCTGGATTCGGTGGCAACTGCGGCCCCTACCGGCAAAGCGACCGCCAGCAAATATACCGGCAATATGCCATGCAGCTGCTCGCCAGCGGATGGGCGTATTATGCCTTCGATACCCCTGACGCCCTTGATGCGTTGCGGAAGGCTGCCGACGCCGACCGCCGGGTGTTCTCCTACGATGCGGCCACCCGCACACAGCTGCAGAACTCGCTGACACTGCCTCCTGACGTCGTACAATGTCGCATAGACAGCGGCGAGCCATGGGTTATCCGGTTCAGGATGCCCGAAAATACTGACGTTACAGGCCACGACATGATTCGCGGAAATGTTACCTTTAACACCGCCCAGCTCGATGATAAGGTGCTGTTTAAATCAGACGGGATGCCCACTTATCACCTCGCAAATGTGGTTGACGACCACCTCATGCACATCACCCACGTAATCCGCGGGGAAGAATGGCTCTCCTCCATGCCGCTGCATATACTGCTTTATGAGGCGCTGGGATGGGCTGATTCCCGTCCGCAGTTTGCCCATCTGCCCCTCATCCTCAAACCCTCCGGTCAGGGAAAACTTAGTAAGCGCGACGGCGACAAGTTCGGCTTCCCCGTGTTCCCGCTACTGTGGACAGACCCTGCTGACGGTACGCTGTCGCGTGGCTACCGCGAAGATGGATACTTCCCCGAAGCGGTTGTCAATATGCTGGCATTGCTGGGCTGGAACGCCGGTACCGACCAGGAAATTTTCAGCATGGACGAGCTGATTGCTTCATTCTCTTTTGAACGGGTGGTCAAATCAGGCGCCCGCTTTGACCCTGAAAAGACAAAATGGTTTAACCACCAATATATGCTTCGCCGCGACGATGCCGCGCTGGGACATCTGCTGAGAATACAACTGCAGTCCCGAAATCTGGACGATAGCGATGCCCGCCTCACGCGAATTGCAGGTTTGGTGAAAGACCGCTGTACGTTCCCCGCTGACCTGTGGACACACAGCTTCTACTTCTACGAGGCGCCCGCCGAATATGACATGCCCGCCCTGCGTAAAAAGTGGGACGACAACACTCACCACCGCCTCTCTGAAATCACGCAGATGCTTGAGCAGCCTGCAGAATGGAATTACGCGGCCATAAAAAATCGCTTCTCCGACTTTATGAACGCCCGCGGGTGGAACTTCGGACAGGTGATGGTGCCGATTAGAGTTGCTTTAGTGGGCAGCAGTCAGGGCCTCGACCTGTTCCTGATTCTCGAACTGCTCGGACAGGAAGAGACTGTCGTCCGTATGCGGCGGTTCCTGGATGTGGTTAATCCATAAATATTGAACATATGTTTATTCAAGTATTCCGCAATATCAAACCGGCATTTCAGCTGTTTTTGACGCTCGGCGTTTGGGCGCTGACCACAGCTCTCATATATCTGGCAGCGATACTTGCCGCATTTCCGCTTTTCGGGGTACAGGAAACTGTGGGGCTGCTTAACGGTGCGGTCGTGTCGCTTGACATGCTTAAATATTTGCAGACAGTTACTGCGCTTGGCTCTTTTGTGGCGCCTGCTATGTTTGCAGGATGGCTGTTCGGCGGCAATATCTCCGAATATTTGCATATTAACAGATTCTGCAGTGTGGGACGGCTGTGCCTGAGCCTGCTGTGTCTGCTGACCTTGTTGCCATTCGTCAATTATACGGGGGAACTCAACAGCCGTATGGTGTTGCCGGACTTTTTGAGCGGCATGGAGACATGGATGCGGGATGCAGAGAGTCGCGCAGAGCTGCTCGTCAGGCAATTTATGGATGTGAAAACTGTTGGCGGATTGCTGTTTAATATTTTGATGATTGCCATAATTCCGGCTGTTGGCGAGGAGTTTCTGTTTCGTGGGGTCGTTCAGCGGCAAATTGCTGCGACTATGCGGAACGTTCATGCGGGGATATGGCTTACTGCGGCGCTGTTCAGCGCATTACACTTTCAGTTTTTCAGTTTTTTGCCGCGTCTGTTTCTGGGGGCGCTGTTCGGCTACCTCGCTATTTATACGCGGACGCTGTGGGCGCCGGTGTTTTGCCATTTCATGAACAACCTGTTGGGGGTGCTTTCGATATATATTATTAATAACTGTACGGACGGCATCCTGAAAGACCTCGCCTCTGCCGTAGAATCCGGCGACGCTACTGCATGGTGGTTAACCTGTCTGAGCTTGCTGCTATGCGTTGCGATGCTGCTGAAAATCAGGCGGAACGGCGGGCGCGTACCGGAACGGCAAGAGTTCTCTTCCATGAAGTTCGGACAATAAGGCCTGCTTAGCCGTGTGCGTAATTATCTGTTACGCCGAATGTTACCTGTTACCCGTAATTCGGGCCATTACGGGCAGACATTCCCGCTCATGGCCGTCAACGAAAGTGAGCTTGATGTAGAAGACGTACTCGCCGGTCGCTTCCGGCCCGACATTCAACCGGAGACTCCAATCCGGATTCACTCCATGCTGCCTGTAATGGGGGCTGTATAACTCATTCTGTTTTATTGCGGCCATGTCCGCCGTTTGCGGATGTAGTATTGCCATATGATGCTGGTGTTCAGCATTTCCGGGAATCTTTTGCGGGATTTTGGCAATTGTCGGCGCGTATGCCACAATGCAGGCAGGGCGCGGTAGAAGGCTGCATGAGCGCGTATGACGGCGTTGAAAGCCCGTCCGTTGCCGCCAAACAGGAATTGCAGGGCGGCAACCCCGTCAAGCAGCATCCGCAGTGGTAAGGTGAGCAGCAATGCCCGCCGCGGCAAGTTCTTGAACAGCATAAAGAGGCTGTTACGGAAGTTCAGGAACAGCTTTTGGGGATTATTGTAGGCTAAGGTTGCCCCGCCGAGATGATACACGACGCTGCGCGGGGTATAGCGGATGCTGTAGCCGCGGTTTTTCAGGCGCCAGCAGAGGTCTATTTCCTCCATGTGTGCCCAGAATCCGGCATCGAAGCCTCCTGCTTCATGGAAAGCTGACGCCCGCACAAACATGCAGGCGCCCGATGCCCAAAAAACGGAAATGTCGCTGTCATACTGCCCACAGTCACCCTCCACAGTGTCGAGTACACGTCCCCGACAGAGGGGATAGCCCAGTCTGTCGATAAATCCGCCTGCCGCACCGGCATATTCAAATTCGTTGCGGTGGGTGAAGCTCCTGATTTTGGGCTGCACAGCGGCCACGCGCGGGTTGCTGGCCAGTATTTCTACCGGCGCCGTTAGCCAGTTAGCGGTAACTTCCACATCAGAATTGAGCAGCACGTAACAGTCGGCCTCAACTTGTTGCAGGGTGCGATTATAGCCGTCAGCAAAGCCATAGTTCTGCTCCATGCGGATGCACTGCACGGCGGGGAAATCGCGCTGTAACAACGCAACCGAATCATCGGTAGAGCCGTTGTCGGCCACCACCACGACAGCAGTCGGCGACTGTGCCACTACGGAGGGCAAGAATTTTGAGAGCAGTTTTGCCCCGTTCCAATTGAGGATAACGACGGCTATTTTCATGGCTGCCCCAGAAATTCGTTGACTTTTTGGAAGAACTGCGGGAAATATGCGGCATTTGAGGCCACAATCTCTTTGCCGAACAGGTGGTTGTTGCCACCTTTGAAGTCGCTTATGCGGCCTCCGGCTTCCTGCACCAATATTATTCCTGCAGCAATGTCCCACGGATGCAGGGCATGTTCAAAGAAGCCGTCGAAGCGGCCGCAGGCCACGTATGCCATATCCACTGCCGCCGAGCCCATGCGTCGCATCCCCTGCGTCTCAATCATGAAAAATTCCAGCAGCTTCAAGTATTGTCCCAATAACTCGAAATTATAATAGGGGAATCCGGTGGCCAGCAGAACATCTTCGTGCCGGTCGGCTTTCGAGACCGATATTCTGCGGCCATTGAGCCAGGCGCCACCGCCTTGCCAGGCAGTGAACATCTCGTCATGGCCGATTTCATAAACCGCGCCCAGCACGGGAACATTGTCGCACAGCAGCCCTATGGATACCGAATGTGGGAAAATGTCATGCACGAAATTGGTGGTGCCGTCGAGCGGGTCTATTACCCAGTTCCATTGCTGGCCGCACGTGGTTGCGGTTCCCTCTTCGGTAATGAACCCCGCCTGCGGCAATAGTTGCTGCAACTGCTCGACGAGGAACTTTTCCGACTGTTTGTCAACGTATGTTACCAAACTCGCCTTACTCTTTAACTGCACATCGTCAGAACGGATAAACCGGCGTTCAGAACGGATAAACCGGCCTGCTTCACGGGCTACTTCGGCGGTCTTCTCACATAATTCCTGTAAATTCATCGTAAAAAATTTCCTGCAAAAATAGTTCAATAATCAATGTGTTCGCATTTTTAAGCCAAAAATTTGGGGAATTGCGGCTTCTTAAAAACAAAGAACCCCTGTTTTTCAGGATTGACCTGTAAAACAGAGGCTATTGCATCAATTATTCATTCACTTACAGCAAGTTCTTTTGTGGGCGCTGACGGATTCGAACCGCCGACCCGCTGCTTGTAAGGCAGCCGCTCTGAACCGACTGAGCTAAGCGCCCTTGCATTTAAGACGGTGCAAAAATAGAGCTTTTTTCGATACGTGGCACAAAAAAAGTGATTTTTTATTGTGATTTTTCTCGTTATTCTTATAACTCGCTATAAATCAACATATTATAATTATTATCATTTATTTAACACAGAAATCGTATGCGCATTAGAAAAAAAAGTCTAACTTTCGCGCTCAAATCTGAAAATGCAAGACGATGCTTTTAGACGACGATTTATATAAAGTGGAGACCAATCATGTTGCCCCCAGGCGGGGCAGAGTGCTGATTGCGGAGCCGTTCTTGCGGGGGTGTTATTTCCGTCGGGCGGTGATACTGCTGGCTACCTGCGATGCTGACGGTTCTGTTGGATTCATCTTGAACCACAGTGAAATACATTCGTTGAACCGGATGCTGGGATTTCCTGAGGGGTGGTACGTCAGTGTAGGTGGACCCGTCTGCGCGGATACTCTGTATTTCATACACACATTAGACGACCTGGCGGGCAGCTCCCTCATTGCTGACGGCATATTCTGGGGTGGCGACGTCAATATTCTGCGGATGCGGATGCTTAAGGGCACGGTTACGCCTGCCCAGGTGCGCTTCTTTCTCGGCTATTCCGGCTGGGCGTCCGGGCAGCTGGCCACCGAAGTGTCCGAAAATTCGTGGCTCGTTTCCCGAATAGCCCCGCAGCAGGTGATGGCTGCTCCAAAACCGTCCCTGTGGAAAAGCTGCGTCCGACAAGTTGGCGGGAAATATGCCCTCTGGGCGAATTTCCCCTTTGACCCCACCCTGAACTGAGGTCGCATAAGCGCCGGTTGCTTGTGCGTGATGGCGGGAGTCTCGTCAGGATTTTCCGCATTGACGGATATAAAATTGGATGGCTTCGGGGACGTCTTTGTTCTTAAACTCGCGGGCTTCGATTTTTCTGGCTAATGTCGGGCAGTCGGTAAAATAGCGGGATGCCCAATTGCGGAACACTAAATTGGCATTTATATTGCTGTTGCCGGGGATTACGCCGATAACGGTGGGCATTATCTCGCCGGTGCGCTGGGCCAGATACCACATTGAGCTGTGGGTATCGCCCGATTCCGGCGGCAACAGCAATATTGAGCCGTCTTTATTGAGCTGATATTCGGAGGCTGATTTGAAGAGGCGGATGTTGTCGTTCCAATAGGCCATATACAGCCAGCACTTTTCGAGCACTTTTGAGTCGTCGCCTTTAACGATTCCATAACGGTGATATTCGGTAAAACAGAACGTATGTGCATAATCAGGGCCGGCATTTTCATTCCATACGGTCAGATAGCGTATGTCATCGGCGGCTGCTTTCCGCAGTTGCTCGTTGCTGTCATAGTATATCACAGACTTTTCGCTGGCTTTGGGCAGAACTAAATAGCCTTCGAGTTCGCGTCCGCTGCGGAACACGATTTGCCCCTTCACTTTTGACTTGCCAAACGGCAACGCCACCACGTCCACAGCCGTCAAAAGCAGCACACTTATTATAATAATACATCGTTTCATACGTCGTTTCACGGCCCAAAATTATGAAAAATTTCTCATTCGGTAGCGCTTTCGTCTATAATTAACAAATATTAATATTTAAATAAGGAAGATTACATAAAACGGTTAAACAGTTCTCCGGTGTGCCGTGCAAGTTCTATTTCGAGGGCTTTAAGGTTGAAGATGATAGAGGTGAGGCGGTTTTGCGCGGAGATGACCGACAGTTGGGTTTGCCGGAAGTCGTATCCGTTGATGGCGCCGATTTGCAGTTGTGCGCTGGCTATTTCCTGTGAGCGCTCGGCCAGGCGGATATTCTCTTCGGCTAATGCCTGCTGCTGTAGCAGCGACTGATACTCATACCAGCGGTCGGTAACGGTAGCGGCAAGCAGCTCGGTGGCGTCCTTGCGGTCGAGTTGCATGTTTTCAATGGTTATTTTCTGGTTCTTGATGTTTCTGTTCAGGTTGCCGCCGTCATAGAGGTTCATGCGGACGGTAACGCCGAATGTCCGTCCATAAGTGCGGTTTTCCTGCGTAACGCCGATGTCGTTGTTCTGTTTAGAAAAGGAATAGCGTCCGGTGAGGTCTATGGCCGGATATCGCGCGGCCTTCAATAGCCGGATGTCCTTTTCGGCTACAAGTTCTTGAAGCTGGGCGAGTTGCAGTGTTGAGCTGGCACGAACAGTCGCATCAATCAGTTCTTCTTTTGAACTTATGTTCGATATTTGTAAAGAATCGGATGGCAAAAATTCCGTCTCCGGTTCGCATCGGGCGAGGCGGCACAGCTCTATGCGGATACCCCGAATCACTTGTTGCTGCTGTATAACCGACAGGCTGTCAGAATGATAGTCTATGGTGGCGAGGTTGTATGCCAGCGTCGAGCTTGCATCGATGTTGCGCTTGCGTTCTTCCAATTTGAAGCGGAAGCGCGATACCTGCAGCATTTTGTGCATGTTATTGAGCAGCGACAGTTCAGTGCACAGCTGGTAATATGCAGTTGCAACGTCGGCCACGGTCTGTTCCATATAGTAGCGGGCATTGACGGCGCCGGTCTGTTCGAGCAGGCCTAATTTGTCGCGCATCACGAACATGCGCAGCCCGTCGAATACTGTCCATGTGGCTTCCACGTATGCGCTGAGCGTTTGTGAGCCGGCGTTGTCGCCTTCCCGAACGTCGCCGCTGAACATCTGTTGGCGGGTGTTGTTGGTGGCTTTCGAAGCGGTTCCCTGCAGGTCAACCGATGGCAGGAATCCTGCATTGCCGAGAGTGTTGTCGTTGGCCGCCTGCCTCGCCTCGTTGCGGGCGATGCGTATGCCATAGTTTTGCTCCAGCACCATATTGATGAGTTCGTTTAGAGCGGTAAGGCGGGGCACAGCATCCTGCGCGCCGCCATTGTATGGCGTGGACAGTAAAATGCCGAATATAAGCAGGTTAATCTTCTTCTTCATAAACTGTTTTTGTTTTACTTGCGAGGTATGTATATAGCGCCGGAATGAGGAACAGTGTCAGGATGAGTGAGAAAATCATGCCGCCAATGATAACTGTTCCCATGGGGATTCGGCTGGTTGACGATTCGCCCAATGCCAGTGCAATAGGCAAGGCGCCCAGCACTGTGGCAAGGCTGGTCATCATGATTGGGCGGAACCGCTGTATTGAGGCTTCCGTAACGGCCTCACGTGCAGACATCTGATGCTCTTCGCGCTTTTGGTTGGCAAATTCGACTATCAGGATGCCGTTCTTGGTTACGATGCCCACCAGAACGATGGCGCCGATTTCGCTGAAAATATTGAGCGTCTGGTCAAACGCCCACAGCGAAATCACGGCTCCGGCCATGGCTAAGGGCACTGTGAGCATGATGGTCAGCGGGTCGCGGAAGCTCTCAAACTGGGCGGCCAGGGTGAGATATACTAAGGCCAGAGCCAGCACGAATATAATCATGATACTGCCGGAACTCTGGGCGAAGTCGGCCGAGCTGCCGGTGAGAGCGGTGCTGAAAGAATCGTCCAGCACATCGTCAGCGATGCGGCGCATGGCGTCGATTCCGTCGCCTATGGTTTTGCCATCGGCTGGAGCGGCAGAAACGGTGGCCGACACGTAGCGGTTGTAACGCAGCAGTTGCGGGGGACGGCTTTCCAGGTGCAGCCGTGCGAGGTTGTCGAGCGGCACCATGCGTCCGTCGCGGTTCTTCACCGTCAGGCCGGTCAGGTCAAGCGGTTCATCACGGTTGGCTTTATCGGCCAGCATGATTATGTAATATTGCTTGCCATTGCGGATGAAATAGCCGATGCGCTGTTCAGCCAGATAGGTCTGGATGATACGGGCGATGTCGGTTACCGATACCCCCATGTCAAGCGCCTTGTCGCGCAGGATTTCCACAGCATATTCGGGTTTGTTGAACTTCAGATTTATGGTTACTGCACTGAAAGTGGAATCCGACTGTGCCCGGTTCATGAATACGGGGATGACCTCGCGCAGGCGGTCCAGGTCAGGCGCCTGGATGACGAACTGTACGGGCAGGCTGCTGCGGCCTCCACGGCTGGCGCTGATAGTAGGTTCCTGAATCACTAAGGTCTGGGCGAAGTTCAGCCGGTTGGCAACCTGCTGCAATTCACGCGCTATATCCATCTGGCTGCGCTTGCGCAGAGCGGGCTGGGTGAGCGTGATGTTCACGAAAGCAGCGTTCACCGATGACGATGAGCCGCCGCCAAAGGCCGTAGTTCCTTGCATGAACTGCTTTTCGGGAATAGTATCCACAATCATCATCAGCTCGCGCTGGTAGGCGTCCATCGCTTCAAAGGCCGTGCCTTCGGGGGCGGTCGAGGTCAGCCGGATGCGGCTCTTGTCTTCAAGTGGTGCCAATTCCTGCGGTAAAGACGCCCCAAGTATAAATATTATTGCGCATATACTCAAAATCACGGGAAATACCGTCCATCGATAACGCATGAACTTCCGCAACCCGCGTCCATAAATATCGGTTGCCCATATTACTGCCTGCTTGAAGGGGCCGGTAAACAGGGCATCCTTTTGGCCCTGTTTAAGCATCCGCGCACTCAAGGCGGGGGTGAGCGACAGCGACACGAAAGCCGACAGCACAATAGCGCTCGACACAACCATTGCGAACTCGCGGAACAGTTTGCCCGTCAGTCCCTGTAAAAAGAATATGGGGAAGAATACGCATACGAGGCTGATTGTAGTGGAAATGACGGCAAAGAACACTTCACGGGCCCCCTTAAAAGCGGCTTGAATGGGAGGGATGCCCTGTTCCACGCGCACATAGATGTTTTCCATCACCACTATGGCGTCGTCAACCACTAAGCCGGTGGCCAGCACCAGGCCCAACAGGGTCAGCACGTTGATGGAATATCCCGCAATATACAGCACAAAGAACGAGCCAATGAGCGAGATTGGTATTGCGATGACCGGCACTAAGGTGATGCGCCAGCTGCGCAGGAAGAAGAACACTACCAGAACCACTAATCCGAAAGCGATGAGGATAGTTTCCTGCACCTCGTTTATTGCTTTACGGATACTCAGGGTGGTATCGGTAGCCACATCAATGAGGATGTCGGGGGGCATCTCGCGGCGGATTTGTTCTACCCGGCGGAAGGCCTCATCTACTATGTCAATATGGTTTGCGCCGGGTTGCGGTTGCAGGGCTATGCCAACCATCGGCGCCATCCCGTTGCCGCGCATGACCGTCCGCTCGTTCTCGGCGCCAAGCCGCACCTGCCCGACATCGGCCACGCGCACTAAAGAGTTGTTACGGCGGGCAATAACCATGCGGCCCAGCTCTTCGGGGGTGTTAATGCGGCCCATGGCACGTATGGTATATTCCGTATTTTCGTTCTCTATACGTCCGGCGGGCAGTTCCACGTTCTGCTCGTTAAGGGCATTGCTCACGTCTAACGGCGTAAGGCTGTAGGAGGCCAGCTTCTGCGGGCTCAACTCGATGCGCATGGCATAGCGCCGCTCGCCCCAGATGCGGATACTGCTGACCCCCTGTATCGTCTGCAGGCGCTCTTTAAAGATGTTCGTTCCGATGTCGGTGAGTTCGAGCAGGTCCCGCCGGTCACTCTGGACTGTAATGCTGAGGATGGTTATGGCGTCGGCATCTGCCTTGGCCACAACCGGCGGGTCAGCATCGGTCGGCAACTTGGACAACGCACTGGAAACCTTGTCGCGCACATCGTTGGCCGCATCATCAAGGTTACGCGACGGATTAAATTCTATCGTTATAGAGCTGCGCCCGTCAGAACTGGTCGAAGTCAGCGACAGTATCCCGTCAATGCTGTTGATGGATTCCTCCAACGGCTCGGTAATCTGCGCCTCTATAATCGTGGCATTGGCGCCAGGATAGCTGGTAGATACTGTAACTACCGGCTGGTCAACACTGGGATATTCCCGAATGCCGAGCGTCATAAAACCGACAACCCCAAACAGCACTATGGCGATGGAAAATACTGTCGCCATCACCGGCCGCTTTATACTCAAGTCTGATAATGTCATAAAATAGCTGTCATAATTTTCACGGCCGCAATTTTAACAAAAATAGTGATACATAGCACCGTAAAAATTACTGATTAACAATTATTTACAGTAATAACGGAACAAATTGACCGTAAAAAGTTAATTCAACGTGAAAAAATGAACTGTTGCAAAAAAACTGCTTCCTCTTCCCCCTCCTCTATCCTTACCCCAATGTTAAGCGATGTTGATTTTCGGCGGTCGGAGAAAATGTGGTTCGAACCGGATAGCGTCCCAAGGTGTAATAAATTGATTATCAGCTATTATGGCAAGAAATTGTATGTTATAAAACATATTTTTGACAATTTGCATGGAAAATCCAATATTAATTTTACACATTGTACGGCATTTTTTTGATACAACTTACATTTTGTATCAAAATAGTCCGT
>JAISSS010000120.1 GCA_031272965.1 Bacteroidales bacterium
AAAAGCTCCGCCGAGTTGGCGCTAAAAAACAGCAGCCCTGAAAATGTGAGCAGCATTGTCACTTTCAAACGTTTCATACTCTTATTGTAAAGGAAAAACATAATATTCTGCAAAGGTATAAAATAAAAAATGACAAGTCAACCCTGTTAAGAATTTTTAACTAAAAATCTTCCGTATATTTCTCCGGCAATGGTTCAATGTTACCATAAAAATAAATATGTTGTCTATGAATTGCCGATACGGAGAGAGAGGCAGAGCCACTGATTCCGGCACTCAGCCGCAACTTGTATTCATCTTTTGGGGTTCTCACGACCATTGTAAACTCGTATATTTCCTTGCGGCGGTTATACCGGACGTTGAACGTTTTTGCGCTGGAATCGAATTTTATGCCGCCGTCTGTGGGGTCGGGGTCGGCGCGGTAAATCCGGCCATAAAACGGCAACCACGCTTTCAGGTGAGTGTCGCAGACCCGCAAATCATAGTCGGAGGTCAGGTTAATCATGGCCTTACCGGATGCGGGAATTGCGCTGTGTGCCACAAAGCGGAAGCGACCGGATTCGAGCAACTCAATAATGTCAAGTTCTTTCTCGCGCTTTTTGTTTTTGTTCTCCGGCGCTGCGAATAGCCCGAATGACAGGGCTGTTAATACTGCAATAATAAATACTCTTTTCATGGTTTTATTCCTTTCTGTTCTAAATTTTAAATTACAAATGCACTGAAAATCAGTCGGCGGAATCCTGTCCGCTCAAGTTTTTTGCGGTCTCTGCTATGCGGATAAATTCACGACGATAGCCCGCTTCGTCGTTATCCAGCCCTTTTTTGGCCAAACTGATAACGGCATCGTATGTTGCGTTGCCTTTAAAGCTGGAATTTGTCAGCAATTGTCCGAACATTGCTACGGCTGCGGCGAAGCGGAAATCCGGAGTTACTTTGTCTCCGCCCGTGTCAATAACGGGGAGTTCTATTTTTTTACTCGTATTGCTGTCCGGTTCTTTATACCGCATTTTTATGGTGAGCAGTTCCCGCGAGCCGGTAGTTTTGGGTTTCTCCTTTGCTGTCGGTTTTTGATATTTCAGCGGGTCGATGCTGCGGTCAGCAAACGGGATTCCGGTTGGAACTACCTCGTAGAAGGCAGTAACGCAATGACCAACGCCCATTTCTCCGGCATCTTTGGTGTCGTCGTTAAAATCCTCACTGTTCAGCAGGCGGCTCTCGTAGCCAATCAGCCGATAGGCTTGAGCGTGTTCGGGATTGAACTCTAACTGTAGTTTCACATCTTTGGCCACAGCAAAAATCGTGCCACCAAATTCCTGTACCAAAACTTTATTGGCCTCCTGCAGGTTGTCAATGTATGCGTGATTGCCATTGCCTTTTTCGGCAAGCGTCTGCATACGGTTGTCTTTATAGTTGCCCATTCCGTAGCCCAATACTGTGAGGAACACGCCCGACTGCCGTTCGTTTTCGATGAGGGTTTCCAGGTCTCGCGGCGATGTTATGCCGACATTGAAATCACCGTCAGTGCACAGTATTATGCGGTTGTTACCATTTTTGATGAAGTTTTTGCGGGCTATTTTGTATGCCAGCTGAATGCCCGCGCCGCCTGCCGTAGAGCCGCCTGCCGCAAGTCGGTCGAGCGCACCACGTATCTGCTCACGGTTAGCGCCGGATGTCGATGGCATTACTTCACCGGCCTGCCCCGCATAAACGACGATGGCGATACGGTCTTTCTCCCGCAGGTTGTTGACTAACAATTTCAGCGATGATTTCACCAAGTCCAATCTGCCGGGACCGAACATGGAGCCCGAAACGTCAATGAGGAACACCAGGTTGGATGCGGGCAGCAATTTGCTGTCAATTTCCTTCGCTTTCAGGCCGATTTTCACCAGCCGGTGTCTTTCGTTCCACGGGCATGCACCGGTTTCGGCAGTGATGTTTACCGGCGCCTTGCCGTCGGGCTGTGTATAACTGTAGGTAAAATAGTTGATGAGTTCTTCCGTGCGGACAGCTTCAGAGGGGGGAAGCTGTCCCTGATTGAGGAACCGGCGCATGTTGCCGTAGGATGCGGCGTCAACATCAATCGAAAAGGTTGACAGCGGCTCGTCTATCACCGCTACGAAGCGATTTTCACGGTGTTTTTGATATTCTTCTTCCGGTACGGGATATAACGTCGGGATTTGGTAGCCGGCACGTGGTATTCGCAGTTGGTCCCCAACAGCAGACACACTGCCGATAATATTTTCGCGCTTCTGTATGTCAAATGCTACGACCTGGGGCTGTGGAACGATTAGTTGGGGCTGCAGGATAACATCAATTCGTTCACGGTCAGCTTTAACTTCTTTCGTTTTAAAGCCGATGAACGAGTACATTACAGTGTCGCCTTTATTGACGGATAATGTGTATTTGCCGTTCACATCAGTAAGACACCCCCGATTGTGGTTCTTGACGATTACAGAGACGCCCGGATACGGGTTCATTTCATGGTCGTAAACCGTTCCGCTGATGATAATCACCGCGGCTTTAGACGGGGTGTCATCGTTCTTTACCGTTATGTTAGGATTCCCTGGCCCGATAACAGAGGGCGGTGTCTGCTGGCTGAAGGGAATTACCCTTATTGCAGGCTTGGCAGTGTCAGGCGTCATGGTTACGTTCAGCCGCCGACCTGTTATTTTGATTCTTGCTGTCTCAAAGTCGGCAATGGAGAACTCCAGAACGGAATCTCTGGCTGCCGCGATGGAATACCGGCCTTTGGTATCGGTAACGGCGCCTTTGACAGCGCTGTGTGAAGAAACAGCTACACCGGACAGCGGTTGTTTATGGCTGTCGCAAACGGTTCCACTGACAGTGAGTTTCTGCGCCATAACACTGCTACCGCAGAGGAAGGCAAACAGTAAGAGAAATCGTACTCCTTTCATGATATTATGTATTAAATTCAATAATCTTTTCCTAATAGATGCAACATGTACGGAAATTCCATAAATAGGGTATATTTTTTTCGCGGGATGAACAACTATTCAAAAAATATCGTACTTTTGCAGTCTATTAACAAGAATATGAAACAGGGTATATACCGTTTAATAAGAAGCATATTATTTGTGATAACGGCGGCGCTTATGGGGGCGTGCGTCCGTGGGGGCAATAGTTACGTCATTGTGATAAACATCACGGATTTCCCTGATGGGGTTGTCGTATTGACCTATACCGACGGGACGACGGTAACAGTGGCTATGGAAAATGGCAAAGGCGGCATAATGCCCAGGAACAGCGTAATAAAGAGCATAAGTTCTGAAAAAACAGATGATATTTTGATTGGCCGTAACGACATGACGCCGATTAATCTGCGGTGGTCGAATAACGGGCTTGTGTTTCGCGATTCTGTCGGCGGGAACATTCCGATAGGGAGTGTCGGCGAGTTGCAGTTGCTCAAAGACTTGCCCCGCGACAGGAAATACCAGTTTCGGCAGGATGCGGATATTGATTTGATGAATATAGCCTGGTCGCCGGTCGGTTCTTTTTCGGCGCCATTTACGGGCATTTTTGATGGAACCGGATACACTGTCAGTAATTTGAAGGTTAGTGTTACTACTCCATATTGCGGGCTGTTTGGCTGTCTCTCGCAGTCTGTCCAGCTTATCGGGATTTCCATATCTTCCGGCCAGATATCAGGCGACTATTATGTTGGTGCACTGTGTGGCTATAACGATGGCGGGCTGATATCTCGATGCACCAATGTTGGGGCAGTGGTAGGGAATACCGGCGTCGGGGGCATCTGCGGGTACAATGCGGGAACAGTGAGCGGCTGCAACAACAGCGGAGTGGTGTCGGCCCGACAGGATGTTGGCGGCATCTGTGCCTTTAACGATAACGGCGGCGGGGTGGCTGCATGCACCAATTCGGGGACAATTCAGGGCGAAAATGTGGTGAGCGGTATCTGCGGCCGTAACAACGTTGACGGAATCATTACCGGATGCACCAATTCGGGAACACTGCTGTCAAATGCTGGCGTCTCTATGGGCGGTATCTGCGCGGAGAACTATGGTAAGCCCATATCAGCCAGCCATAATACAGGTGCCATAACCGGCGATTCCCAAATCGGCGGCATCTGTGGCAAAAATACCACGGCAATAAACAAGTGCGATAATTCCGGCACAATTACCGGCAATCAGGATGTCGGCGGCATCTGTGGCGCCAATTTCGGCAGTATTTTCGGCAGTTATAATAAGGGGAAAATCTCGGACGCGCAGCTCGCGGGTGGCATCTGCGGCAAAAACGACAGAGGCACCGTATCCGGCTCCTATAATACGGGGGAAATCAATGGCGTTACCGCAGGCGGCGTATGCGGCTCTAACCTCTGTGATATAGAGACGACAGCATTCGTTACAGCCTGCTATAATACGGGGACTGTAAACGGGCAGTCCACTTCCGGCGGTATCACCGGCATTAACAACGGGACGCTGTCGGCCTGCTTCAGCACCGGAAATATCACTTCGGCAAGTGGCGGCGGCATCTGCGGTTATAATATCGGTTCCCTGCTCGACTGCTTCTGGCTTAACGCCAGCAATGGCATTAACGAAAATGTCGCTACCGCTGATAAAACTGTCACAGTAGCGCTCTTTGCGGACAACTCGTGGCCAACAGCCGATGCCTCCAAAAATTGGGGCCTCGGCGACGAGCCTACCGGTGGTCTGTTCTGGAAAAAACTCGGACAATGGAATGTCCCCACGCCGACCCTGCCACGCCTGTCATGGGAAGAGGATTAATACTGAGCAATGCAATGTGAATAATTCGTTAATATTTAGCTGAAATAAGCCCATTTTCATGCCTCTTTCAACAAAAGTGTCCATGGGGTATGAAAAAAGTCGCTACATTTGTCCCGAAATAAATCGGAGAAATAATTAAGAAAAAATATGCTTCTGAGCAATGTGTTTTATTACTGGTTTTACTTTTTCGTTTCCGCATACGGGGTCGAATGGTAGGCTGTTGCTCAAAAGCCAGACAACTTTAACCAAAAGGTCCCGCAAATTCGGGGCCTTTTTTTTTGAAATGCTAAAAAATGAGAGTAACAATAACAGGATTGGGATTAATAGGCGGTTCAATGGCTCGGGACCTTCGCCGGACGCGGTTTGCCACCCGTATCATCGGGGTGGAATCGGATGCCGATAATGCCCGTCGGGCGCTGGAGCTGGGATTGGTGGATGCCATATTGCCCTTGCCGGAGGCAATATCTGACGCTGATGTTGTGGCATTAGCAGTGCCGGTGGACAAAATCGCCGAACTACTGCCTGCCATACTGAGCGCCATTCCGGAGGGAACTACTGTGTGCGACCTGGGCTCTGCCAAGAAGCATATCGGGCAATTAGTAGAGAATCATCCACGCCGCCGCAATTATGTTGCTGCCCACCCGATGGCCGGAACCGAAAATTCCGGGCCTGATGCTGCTATGGAAAGAATGTTCGCCGGAAAGATATGTATCGTGTGCGACTATGAGAAGTCGGGGCCACAGCATCTGGCGCTCATAGAGAAGATGTTGCAAATGCTGGGCATGAACATCGCCTACATGACCTCCGACGAGCAGGACCACAGTACGGCCTACATCTCGCATCTGCCGCACGCATTGGCTTTTGCGCTGGCAAATGCCGTACAGAGCAAGGAAGACCGCTCCATAATCTTTGACCTGGCCAGTGGTGGCTTTCAGTCAACCGTGAGGCTCGCAAAGAGCGCTCCGGATATGTGGGGGCCTATTTTCAGTCAGAACCGGGAATACGTGCTCGAATCGCTCGATGCATATATGCGTCACCTTGCCGAACTGCGCGACAGCATAAGCGGCGATGAGCCGAAGATGTACGAACTGATGGCTCATGCCAACAACGTGCGGGGAATCCTCGCCGGAGAAAACTCGTCTCTCATACGCGACGAGGAAAAGATTGTAAAACTGTATAAAAGATAAAAAATGGGAATAGAATTAGATGTGAAGCCTGTAAAATCATGGCTGCCAAAATTGAACAACCCGTTGCTGATAGCAGGGCCGTGTTCATTAGAGTCGGAGGAGCAGGTGTTAGACACTGCCCGCCAGTTAGCTAAAGACCCCCGCGTGTTCATGTATCGCGGTGGGGTGTGGAAACCGCGTACCCGTCCGGGCTCTTTTGAGGGCATCGGTTCCATAGGCCTTGAATGGCTGAAAAAGGTGCGGCAGGAGACCGGATTGCCGGTTGGCGCCGAGGTCGCAAATGCCCAGCATACCGAGGAGGCGCTGAATGCGGGCCTCGATGCGGTGTGGATTGGCGCCCGCTCTACTGCAAGTCCTTTTGTGGTGCAGGAAATCGCTGACGTCCTGAAAGGCACCGACGCTGTGGTGATGGTCAAGAACCCCGTAAACCCTGATACCCAGCTATGGCTCGGCGCTTTTGAACGTCTAAATCGCGCCGGAATTACCAAATTAGTGGGTATCCACCGCGGTTTTACCCCCTTCCGCGAAACGAAATACCGCAACTACCCTAACTGGTCAACTGTAATCGAAGTGCGCCGGATTTGTCCCCACCTGCCAATAATATGCGACCCCAGCCATATCGCAGGAAAACGCGAATACCTCTTCGAGATTGCCCAAAAATCCTTCGACATGGGCCTTGACGGGTTGATGCTCGAATCGCACTGTAACCCCGACTGCGCTCTCAGCGATAAAGAGCAGCAACTGACACCGCCGGAACTGTTCCGCCTGTTAGACAGGTTAGTGATTCGCAACACCTCGGTTCACAATCCCGAATTTGAGGACCAGCTTGATGTATTGCGCGGGCGTATCGACAGCATAGATAACGAGCTTATAGAAATACTTGCCGCCCGCAACGAGGTAAGCCGTCTGATTGGCCTGTACAAAAAAGAACATAACGTAACCGCTTTACAGATAGGCAGGTGGACGGAATTAGTCAACAAGCGGGTCGCTGCCGGAGAAAAGCTGAATCTGAACAGGACATTTATTCAAATCATGTTTCAGCTTATTCACGAAGATTCTGTGCGCCTGCAGACCGAAATATTAGACAGAGAATAGGAAATATCTGATGCTGAGCATCACAAATTGAGCAATCGTTCGATTTTCTCGATGATGATATGTACGGCAAGAATGTGCATCTCCTGAATACGGTCGGAAAATCCGGCATGTTCAACGGCGATAAGTGCATCTGCGAATGATGTCAGGCGGTTGTTTCCTGTGCGGGTCATGGCGACTACTTTCATGCCCTTTTCCCGTGCTACAGCTGCGGCGCGTACTACATTTTCGGAGTTTCCGCTGGTACTGAATCCCACGAACACATCGCCCTGTACACCGAGCGCTTCCACGTAATTGGCAAACACGTAATCATAGCCATAGTCATTTGCCACACAGGTGATATGAGCGGGGTCGTTAATAGATATTGCCGGCAGCGGACGCCGGTTGTTGCGAAAGCGTCCTGTAAGTTCTTCCGCAAAATGCGTAGCATCGCACAGAGAGCCGCCATTTCCGCATGTGAGCGCTTTTTTCCCGTCGCGCAACGCATCTGCGAGCAGGGTCGCCGCTTTTTCTATGGCTGTCGCTGTCGCCGGAGCGCTTACAAAACGCTCCATCGTTTGCTGTGCTTCCTCCAAACTCTTCCTTATAAGTTCCATGTCGGTATTATTAAAATATCATATAATAGATAAACTGTGGCACAATTCCTGCGAGATAACCGGCAAACACCTGTGCCACTGTGTGTTTCTCCAGCAGCAGACGCGAGGTGCCTATCAATCCGCACAGCAGAATAATACAGCTTACCGGCGCCCATAAATTCAGCACCGAATGTAGAGCCAATGCTAAGACAATCCCAAGCATCCCCCCGATGCCGCCCGCATGAACGCTGATTTTCCAGCTAAATGATACCAAACAGAGGATGATAACCGTGAAACTGGCCGAGCTCAGCAATATGCGAAAGACGCGATGAACCGGCATATTGCCTATACAGTTAGCACCGATGATATAGAACAGCGCCGTTGCGAGCAAAGGCACTACACGCTCCATATTAGTACCCAGTTTGGCCACCGATTCGGGAAACAACTCTATTATCCGCATGAGCGCTGCCGGAAAAACGCAGGTAGTTAGAAATACTGTCCGCATAATCTCCCATCTCATGCCTGAATGAAGCGAAGCTGAATATATTCCCGACCACAGCAGCATGGCAAATCCCCATGTCGGAATCAACAACGGATGGAACACTGTAGAAATAACACGTGCGACTGTCCTTAAAATCATAATTATTTTTTATTGTTTCATAAAAACTTCGCAAAGGTAGCAATTTCAACCTGATTTTTTCGAAAAAAATGAAAAAACATCATCGGCGGCGGACATGTAACAGAAAAAGCATTACATTTGCAGAGGATTTTTTCCAACGTTATTTTTTCTTTAATCACTAAAAACACTGGATATGATTAAAAAGCCATTCCTTGTGACGGTCATGGTGGCGCTCTCATGTACCGTATTAGCACAAAACCTGCAGGTTCATTATGACCTGGGCGACGAGCGTAAATACCTCACTACTACCATCGAAATGTTCCGTCCTGACAAGCTGGGCAGCACGTTCTTCTTCGTCGATATGGACTATGACGAGAAAGTGTCAGGTGTTATGGGGGCATATTGGGAAATATCCCGCAGCTTCCAAATCGGCAAGTTCCCACTACAGCCCCGTGTGGAATATAACGGTGGACTGGGGCGGGTAAAAGACGCCCCCGCTATCGGCTACGGCGTCAACAGTGCCTATCTCGCCGGATTTCAATACACTATTAATGCACCCGACTTTTCAAAAGTGCTGACCTTGCAGGCCAACTTCAAGCACATCGAAAAGAAGTCGGCCAATGACGCCTCATGGCAGCTCACCGCCGTATGGGAGCTGCACTTCTTCGACCGCAAGCTGACATTCAGCGGTTTTGCCGATTTCTGGGGCGAAGAGAACCTGTTCGACACGGAAACCACCAAAACAATATTCCTGGCCGAACCTCAGCTGTGGTATAACTTTGCCAGCCACTTTTCGGTCGGTTCCGAAGTGGAACTTAGCTCAAATTTTGCCGGTAACAAAGGCTTTATGGTTAATCCAACCATTGCCATAAAATGGCTCTTCTAATTCCCTAACAATTACTTAATATGAAAGATTTTTTTCATCTGGCGGCTAATAAGACGACGGTCAGAACGGAAATTGTGGCCGGAATAACCACGTTTATGACTATGGCATACATACTGGCTGTGAATCCGGAGATACTGTCGGCCACGGGGATGGACCGCGGGGCTGTGTTTACGGCAACGGCGCTGTCGTCGGTAATAGCCACACTGCTAATGGCGTTTGTGGCTCGACTGCCGTTTGCATTAGCGCCGGGCATGGGGCTGAATGCGTTCTTCGCGTTCTCCGTATGTATCGGTATGGGCCGCAGCTGGCAGTTCGCGCTGACCGCAGTATTTCTTGAAGGTATCATATTTGTTATCATGTCGCTGTTCAACGTCCGTGAGGCTATCATTAATGCCATCCCTGCAAGCCTTAAGCGGGCGATTTCCGTAGGAATAGGGCTGTTTATTGCACTTGTCGGTCTTAAAAGCGCCGGAATCATTGTGGGCAACGAATCCACATTAGTGGCATTGGGCGATGTGATTCATGACAGAGGTGCAGTTATCGCCATGTTTGCCATCGTATTTAGCGGCATACTGCTGGCCTTGCGGGTCAAGGGGGCGTTGCTGTTCGGGATTCTGGCGGCTACAGTTGCCGGTATTCCATTCGGGCTGACCCGATTGCCGGAGAGCTTTGACATGATGCCGCCCTCTATTGCGCCGGTATTTTTGCAGTTTGAATGGTCGAGTATTCTTAGTTTCGACATGCTGCTGGCGGTCTTCACGTTCCTGTTTGTGGATATTTTCGACACAGTAGGCACGTTGATAGGTGTATCTGCCAAAGCGGGCATGATAGATGAGCGGGGGCGTGTACCGCGCGTGAAGCAGGCATTGCTGGCCGATGCTGTCGGCACGACCATTGGCGCGACATTAGGTACATCCACGGTAACAACGTATGTTGAAAGTGCATCGGGGGTTGCCGAAGGCGGACGAACCGGCCTCACGGCGCTCACCGTTGCCGTCCTGTTCTTTCTGGCGCTGTTCCTCTCGCCGTTCTTCTTAATAATTCCCGGATTTGCCACTGCGCCCGCACTTGTATTAGTTGGCGCCATGATGATGACCCCCATCCGCGACATCTTAATGGACGACTATACAGAACTTATACCCGTATTCCTGACCATTATTATGATGCCGTTGGCTTACAGCATCGCCGAGGGCGTGGTGTTTGGAATGGTGTCATACGTGCTGCTGAAACTGCTGTCAGGCAAGCGCAACGACATCTCTGTGGTCATGTATATTCTGGCGGCAGTGCTGGCATTGAAGTTCTTTATTTGAGCATCGGCAGCGCAGTTCTACGGTACCGTGCTGTTGAAATACGTTTTTATGCTTACTGTAAATACTGTTAATATGGTATTCGTGGGAATCCCAATAGTCTGTACTTTTGCATCTCAAATTAATTCAAAAAATATATGCGAAAGTTTATTGGAACTGTTGTTTTTATTCTAACATTATTTGTATTTGCTGCGGGACGCATATTTGCGCAGGACAGCAATTCCCCGACCATCAAGGGTACCGTATATGATTCGGATACCCGTGAACCGATTTCCGGCGCCAGTGTCGTTGTGAAAGGCACCTCAACCGGTGTCATTACCGACGCTTCCGGTGCCTATTCGTTGCGCGTCAAAGCTACGCCTGTAACTGTCAAGGTCAGTTTTGTGGGTTATAAACCTGTAGAAATTGACGTATATGATGCTGCAGCTGTGGTTGATGTTCAGCTGAACAGCGCAAGTAACAACCTCAATGCGGTCGTAGTTACTGCCCGCCGTACGCGGGAAGTGATGCAGGATGTGCCGATTCCTATTTCGGTGGTTACCGCCGAGAGAGTGGAGAACGCGGGCGCTTTCAACGTGAACCGCCTCAAAGAAATGACCCCGTCAGTACAGATGTATTCCTCAAACCCCAGAAATACAGGCCTGAGTATCAGAGGATTGGGTACCACATTCGGTCTCACTAACGATGGTATTGACCCCGGTGTGGGCTTCTACATCGACGGTGTGTATTATGCCCGAACTGCCGCTGCCACCATCGACTTCCTCGACATCTCCCAAATTGAGGTGTTGCGTGGCCCGCAGGGAACCCTGTTCGGAAAAAATACTACTGCCGGAGCGTTCAATATCACTACTAAAGCGCCGGAATTTAAACATTCGGCCACATTTGAAGCCAGCTATGGCAACTACGGCTTCATACAGGCCAAAGCATCAGTTACCGGTGCAATTACCAAAAAACTTGCGGCACGGGCCACTTTCGTCGGCACCCAGCGCGACGGCCTTATTTATAATGTAAAAACCCAGAAATACACCAACGACCTGAACAATCTCGGTGCCAAGCTCAAACTGCTCTACCGGCTGTCGAGCGACGTTGAGTTCCAGCTCACCGGCGATTACAGCCGCCAGCGGCCCGATGGATATGCTCAGGTTATTGCAGGTGTAGCGCCTACCCAGCGTGCCGACTACCGCCAGTTCAACAGCATCATTGCCGACCTCGGCTATTCGCTGCCGTCCACAAACCCCTTCGACCGTATTATAGACCACGACACCCCGTGGCGGTCCGGCCAGGACTTCGGAGGACTGGCGCTGAACGCCGATTTCCGCCTCGGACGCGGCACGCTGACCTCCACCTCCGCCTACAGATACTGGAAATGGGACCCCTCTAATGACCGCGACTTCACCGGGCTGCAGGGGCTGGCGCTTTCGCAGGCCCCCTCAATCCATAAACAGTGGTCGCAGGAAGTCCGGTGGAGCGGTATCCTCTCCCAGCGGCTCACCGGCGTGTTCGGAATCTTCAGCTTCTGGCAAGACTTGGCGCCTAACGATGCCCACACCGAAGAGGCAGGCGTTGACCAGTGGCGCTTCTCGCAGAACTCCACCAGTGCGCTCTGGGCAACTCCGGGACTGCTCGAAGGCTACGGCCAGCGCACATATCCTAACCTTAATACTTTCAGCGGCGCAATCTACGCACAGCTGACATGGGAAGTTGTGCCTGAAAAATTGAAACTTTTGCCGGGACTGCGCCTCAATTACGACAAGAAAAAAGTTGATTTCCGCCGCGAAGTATATGGCGGCCTGCAGACTTCCGACGCCGACCTCATTGCCCTGCAAAGAGCCGTTTACAGCGCCCAGGAATTTCAGGTGGAAACCGACAAGACCGACGTATCAGGGCAACTGACCGTGCAGTATAAGCCGGTTCCAAAAGTGAGCAGCTATGCCACATTTGCCACGAGCTTCAAGCCGGTAGGGCTGAATCTCGGCGGCCTGCCACGTGACAACGGTCGCGACATGATTGAATTGGCCGAAATAAAGCCCGAAAGAGTGCTGCATTACGAAATCGGCGCTAAAACATCGCCGCTACAGAATGCCACGCTGAACCTGACCGTTTTCCGCTCTGACGTGTATGACTATCAGGCGCAGGTGCAGACCGCCGACCTGGCTGTTAACCGCGGCTATCTGGCCAATGCTGAACAAATTCGTGTGCAGGGCGTCGAACTCGAAGGCCAGATAAAGGCAGGCGACTACAGCGGCCTGAACTTCGGCCTGGCATATACCGACGGGAAGTACGTGAAATTTACCAATGCCCCGCCGCCATTGGAAGAGACCGGTGGCCCCACATTTAAGGACATCTCCGGCAGTCGGCTGCCCGGCATCTCCGAATGGGCGTTCTCTTTCGGCGGCGAAACCGGATTCGACGGACGCCTGCTCAATCGTGACGGCAACTGGTTCTTCGCGTTTGACGGCCTCTATCGTTCGAACTTTTCTTCCAACCCGTCGCCCTCGAAATATTTAATAGTTCCTGAATATACGATATTCAATGCCCGCGCCGGATTCCGTGCCGGTTCAAAATCATCCATCTTCCTGTGGGGCCGGAACATCTTCGATAAGGACTATTTTGAGCAGTTGCTCCCCGGCGCCGGTAATGCCGGACATTATGCGGCCGTACTCGGCGACCCGCGCACATGGGGCGTAACTTTACGATACTCTTTCTGATTAACCTGCGGTTAATAAAACGAGCCTCTTGACGAGGGCAGGAGCGCTAAAACCAAGAGCAATAGCACAGGGCGAAAGAACCCTGCGCTATTGCTCTTTAAAATATTTTTAGGGATAGCAGGAGCGCGAAACGAAGAAATTAGTAATTTTGCAGCCGAAATAGAGTTCAAACATGTTTGAGAATCTTAATGAGAAACTTGAGCGGTCGTTCAAGCTGCTGAAAGGGCAGGGACGAATCACGGAAATCAATATTGCCGAGACGCTTAAAGAGGTCAGGCGGGCATTGCTCGACGCTGACGTCAACTATAAAATAGCCAAGACCTTCACTGAGACCGTCAAGGAGAAGGCGCTTGGCCAAAAAGTGCTTACGGCAGTGCAGCCCGGCCAGATGATGGTGAAAATCGTCCATGACGAGTTAGCCACATTGATGGGCGGCAAGGCGGAAGATATCAACTTGCAGGGGCACCCGTCTGTTGTCCTCATTGCGGGGTTGCAGGGGTCCGGTAAGACCACTTTTTCCGGCAAGCTGGCGCGATACGTCAAAACAAAAAAAGGCCGTAACCCGCTGTTAGTGGCTGGCGACGTGTATCGTCCGGCCGCTATTGAGCAGTTAAAGGTATTAGGCGAGCAGATTCAGACGCCCGTATATACCGAACCCGACAGCCGCGAGCCGGTAAAAATTGCACAGAATGCAATACGCTTTGCCCGTGAAAAAGGGTACAGCCCTGTTATTATCGACACGGCTGGCCGACTTGCCGTTGACGAGGAGATGATGCAGGAAATAGCGGCCATCAAAGCGGCCGTCTCACCGCAGGAAATACTCTTTGTGGTCGATTCAATGACCGGTCAGGATGCGGTAAACACTGCCCGCGAATTTAATGAACGCCTCAACTTCGACGGCGTTGTGCTCACCAAGTTAGACGGTGACACCCGCGGCGGTGCAGCCCTGTCTATTCGTGCGGTGGTTGACAAGCCCATAAAGTTTATCAGTTCGGGCGAGAAGATGGACGCCATAGATGTGTTCCATCCGGAACGAATGGCCGACCGAATCCTCGGAATGGGCGATATTGTATCGTTAGTTGAAAAGGCGCAGGAGCAGTTCGACATGGAAGAGGCCCGCAAAATGCAGGCTAAATTAGCGAAAAATCAGTTCGGGTTTTCCGACTTCCTTAAGCAGATTCAACAAATCAAGAAGATGGGTAACCTCAAAGACCTCGCCTCCATGATACCGGGGATGGGAAAAATATTCAAGAATGCGGACATCAGCGACGACACATTTGTGCACATCGAGGCCATGATTTATTCGATGACCCCTGCCGAACGCGATAACCCCGCTATTATCAACGGTTCACGGCGCAAACGTATCGCCGACGGCGCCGGAGTGCACGTTGCCGATGTGAACCGCCTGCTGAAACAGTTTGATGACACCCGCAAGCTGATGCGCATGGCTACACAAGGTAACATCAAAAATACTATAAAAAACATCAGAAAACGATGATAGCATCTGTATATTAAAAAAACTGCTATATTTGCCGCCTGAAAATTCAAATGATGACAGAAAGATTAAACATACATACAAAATATTGGCTACGGTTCATCCTTGTGGCAGGGGTGTTCTTGTCTATGATTGTATGTAATCTGCTCATCAGCGAATCAGATGATAATGCTGCCCAAAAAACGGAAGAAGCGCGTACCTGCCGGAATCATGCCCTTTGCAATCCTGTGAATGACTGGAAGATGTCTATGCGCGGTGCGGGAATGTTTTTGAGACTCATTTTTACCGCCGCACGGGAAGATTGCCTGCGCCGGTATCACAGTGAACAGGGCCTCGACATGCTGCGGAACGCTCAAATCGGCGCTTCCGGTTCCGTATTGGCGGAACTGCATTTCATGCGGTTTAACCAATGCCACACAACGGCGCCGCCTGACGCCATGTCCCCAACCGCTCTCCTGAACGCCGCATCGCAGAGTGCGATTCCGTCCGCCTCAGAGAGCCTTCAAGAATACTGATATCATAAATAAACATTAATTTTTTCGTTATAAGATAAATATATGCAAAATAAAGGCTTATTCAGAACAATGGCCATTATTATTGGCTTAATCTGTGCATGGCAATTGATATTCACCATTAAATCGAGACAGGTAGAAAACAAGGCCGAACAATATGCACAAGGGGATAAGGAGCTGCGACAGCATTACCTTGATTCCGTCGGCAATTTGCCGGTTTATAACCTTGGGGTTGTAAAATACACGTATAATGAGGTAAAATCTCAGGAGATAAATCTTGGGCTTGACCTTAAAGGCGGTATGAACGTAACCCTTGAGATAGGGGTCTCCGACCTCATTCGGGCGCTGGCCAACTACAATACGGATACCGTATTTAATGCCGCACTCAAACGTGCCGACCTCATGCAGCAGGACAGTCAGGAAGACTATGTAACCCTGTTCGGGCGGGCGTTCTCGGAACTGGACCCTAACGCGAGTCTGGCCGGAATCTTTAATACGCCGGACATGGGGACGCGCATCAAGCCCAACACATCCAACGCTGACGTGCTGAAAATCATCCGCGACGACACCAATGCCGGCATCGCCAATGCGTTCATCGTACTGCGCAAGCGTATTGATGGCTTCGGGGTAACTTCCCCCAACATTCAGCAGGTGCCCAACCATCCGGAACGCATCCTCATCGAATTGCCGGGCGTTGACAACCCTGAACGTGTCCGCAACCTGCTGAAAGGCGCCGCCGTGCTGGAATTTTGGGAAACCTTTGATTTCCAGGAAGTAGCCGACTACTTTGAGAAGGTTAACACGGTGGTCAGCAATGTCGTCGCCGCAAAGAAGACGGTACAGACATCCCCCACTGCGGACAGCGGCATCGCCGCGCTTGCGCCTGATTCTGTCGGAACCGTTGCCGCCGATTCCACCGACCTGTTCGGGGGGCAGCAAGCCGCTGCCGATTCCACAAACCTCACCGCAGAGCAGTTCAAAGAGCAGTATCCGCTGATGGCTGCAATGCAGTTCATCGGCAGAGGCCCGCTGATTGGCATCGCCATTGACCGCAAAGCCGTCGAAGACTACCTCGCGCTGCCGCAAGTGCAGGCCATTCCCCGCAAAATATCCAACGAGGGACAGCTGAAATTTCTCTGGACAGCAAAGCAGGAAACTTTCGACCTCGGCAATGGCCAGCCTGTAACAGGGTACGGATTGCTGGCTATCAAAGTAACCAGTCGCGACGGGCGTCCACCGCTCTCAGGCTCCGTGATTACCAACGCACAGCAGTCATTCAGCCCGTTGACCAATGAGCCGGAAGTAGAGATGAATATGAACGCCGAAGGCGCTAAAACATGGGCACGATTGACCAAAAACAACATCAAAAAGTCTATCGCCATCGCGCTTGACGACAACATCATCTCTTACCCCACCGTACAGGGTGAAATCCCTGGCGGGCGCTCTCAAATCACCGGAATGGCGTCGGTTGAAGAAGCCCAGGACCTTGCCAACGTGCTGAAATCGGGCAAAATGCCGGCTCCGGCGCGCATAGTGCAGGAAGAAATCATCGGCCCCTCGCTGGGACAGGAAGCCATCACCAGCGGCTTGTGGTCGTTTGTTATCGCCTTCGTCCTCGTGCTGTGTTATATGCTGTTCTTCTACAGTAAAGGCGCCGGCCTGGCTGCTAATATAGCGCTGATAGTCAACCTGTTCTTCCTCGTCGGCATCCTTGCCGCTATCGGCGCCGTGCTGACATTACCCGGCATTGCCGGTATTGTGCTGACCATGGGTATGGCCGTTGACGCCAATGTGCTCATTGACGAACGCATACAGGACGAACTCTTCAGCGGGAAGTCGCTGAAACAGGCCGTTACTGACGGCTACAAGAATGCCTACTCGGCCATTATCGACGGCCAGCTGACCACATTACTCACAGGGTTAGTTCTGCTGACTTTCGGTTCCGGCCCCGTCAAAGGATTTGCTACCACCCTGATTATCGGTATCTTAACATCGTTATTTACCTCGATATTCATCACCCGTCTGATTTTTGAAGCACGGATTGCCAAAGGTAAAGACATCACGTTTACCGCTCATGCTACGCGGAACTGGCTGCAAAACAGCAATGTCAAGTTCCTGCAAAACAGCAAGCTGTTCTTCATCATTTCCGGCGCGGTTCTCCTGATTTCTATAGGGTCGATATTTACACGCGGCTTTAACTACGGCATCGACTTCCGCGGCGGACGCACCTATGTAGTTCGCTTCGACCGGAACGTAAAAGTGGCTGATGTGTCAGATGCACTCGGAAAGGTGTTCGTCGAAAGACCTGAAATCAAGACCTATGGTGGCAACAATCAGGTGAAAATCACTACGGAATACAAGATTGACGACATGTCGGAAGACGTTGACGACGAGGTCGAGTCCTTGCTCTATAAGGGGTTGCAGGACGGCGGCTTTATCGCCAAAGATGTTACTCCTGACCGCTTCGCCACCGACTACCGCCTGCGGTCCGAAAAGGTAGGGCCGACAATCTCCGACGACATCAAGTGGGACGCTACAAAAGCCATCATCGGCGCACTTATCGTCATGTTCCTCTACATCCTGCTGCGGTTCCGCAACTGGCGGTATGGACTTGGCGCGACATTAGCGCTGGTACACGATGTGCTGATTGTATTGGGCATCTTCTCGCTGTTCTACGGCATTATGCCTTTCTCGCTGGAAATCGACCAGGCATTTATTGCCGCGATACTGACCATTGTCGGCTATTCCATCAACGATACAGTGGTAGTGTTCGACCGTATCCGCGAATATGTTCACCTGCATCCCAAACGGGCGCTGGACAGCAACATGAATGCGGCGATGAACTCAACCCTGCGACGCACGTTCAGCACCTCACTGTCAACATTGGTGGTACTGTTCGCTATCTTCTTCTTCGGCGGCACCTCCATCCGCGGATTCACATTCGCCCTGCTGATTGGTGTGGCCATAGGAACATATTCCTCTATTTGCATCGCCTCTCCGCTTGCGTATGCCCTGCGAAAGAAGCAGCAAAAACAACAGGATAAATCCAAATAATTTATATCCTCTCCGGTCGACAGCTACAGCTGTCGACCGGTTTTTCCCGTTTTTACGGGCTTTAAAAAATAATCTAAAAAACGGAAGAAATGAGCTTCGGAGAAATTTTACTCATCGCAGTCGTAGTATTGCTGCTCTTCGGCCCGAAGGGACTGACAGACGGCATGAGAACTGTCGGAAAATGGATGTACGAGTTCCGTAAGGCCGCCGATGACATCAAACGCGAGCTGAACAATGGTGCAATAGGAGATGTCAAACAGGAAATCAGGGAGGTTACTGACAATGTGCGGAAAAAAATGGAAGAATATGGCCGGGAAGTAGAAAAAGAAGCTGAAAATCAGACCGATACAATTATAAAGGAGGTGGACCAGGTGAAAGACGCCATGCACGAAACCGCTACCGGCATCACCAAAGAGACTGAGGACATCACCAAAGAAGTTGACGGACTGGCCACTTCCGGCGACGATGTGGCCGCAACCTCCGACCCTGAATATAACTACCGTAACGATTACAGCAATGATTCAGGCACGTAACATAACAAAGTGGTTCGGCAACCTGCAAGTCTTGAAAGGTATTGACCTCGATATTCAACAGGGCCAGCTTTGCTCTGTGGTGGGGCCAAGTGGCGCCGGTAAAACCACACTGCTGCAAATTCTCGGTACGCTAAGCCGCCCCGATTCGGGAACACTGCTCATCAATGAACAGCCGGTATTCGCATTGCCCGACAGTCGGCTGGCCACTTTCCGAAATCTGCAAATAGGATTCGTATTCCAGTTTCATTACCTGCTGCCCGAATTTACCGCCCTCGAAAATGTGTGTATCCCCGCATGGATAGCCAAAAAATCGCGGAAAGAAGCTACCACTAAAGCCACAGAACTGCTCAACCGCCTCGGCCTTGCCGACCGCCTCACCCATAAACCCGCCCAACTCTCCGGCGGCGAACGCCAGCGCGTTGCCGTGGCACGGGCCCTCATTAATAACCCCCTCGTGATATTCGCCGACGAACCATCCGGCAATCTCGATTCCCAAAACAAATATGACCTGCACGAACTGTTCTTTCATCTGCGGGCACACTTCAACCAAACATTAGTCATCGTAACCCACGACGAGGAATTTGCCGCCCAATCCGACCGAATCATCCGCATGAAAGACGGCATAATAAGCGAAGCATAGAAAATTCTTTTGTACCGATTTCATTTCCGGTATATATAAAAACAATAGCAAGCTGCTCTCGGCTACCCTAAAGCCCGCTTCAATCTGCCAAATTTCAGCAACTAAACGATTTGATAATACAATAATGCCATTAGGCACTTCATTTTATCATTTTCTTAATTTATGCGGGAAAAAAATAGCATATTGGGTCAGTGGATGGAAAATAGCAGTACTTTTGAGGTTGAATTGTAAAAAATTAGCAATATGACAATCAGTTCATTACAGCAGGCACGGGCGGCTTACCAGCCGAAATTGCCCGTGTCACTACAGGGTAGTGTAAAAGTGTGTGTCGGCGCGGCCACGCAGTCGGTTGCAGACCAGGCCAAAATTAAGGAGCTGTTTCCCAATACATACGGGCTGCCGCTCATCACCTTTGAGGCTGCGGGCGCGTCACAGGCGGCTTTTCCGGCCATCAATGTGGGCGTTATTCTCTCAGGCGGACAGGCTCCGGGCGGGCATAACGTCATTTCAGGACTGTTCGACGGGCTTAAGAAGCTCAATCCTGCCAGTCGGCTTTACGGATTCTTGGGAGGCCCCAGCGGATTGGTGGACAACAAATACGTAGAAATCACGGCCGAGTTCCTGAACCCCTACCGCAATACCGGTGGATTCGACATTATCGGCTCCGGACGCACCAAATTGGAGAAAGAAGCCCAGTTCGACACCGGACTGGCAAATCTCAAGAAATTGGGAATCACTGCATTAGTTATCATCGGAGGCGACGACAGCAACACCAATGCAGCGCTGTTAGCCGAATACTATGCCGCTAAAAACGCAGGTGTGCAGGTTATTGGATGCCCCAAAACCATTGACGGCGACCTGAAAAACGAAATGATTGAAACATCTTTCGGGTTCGACACTGCAGTGAAAGTCTATTCAGAGCTTATCGGCAACATCGAGCGCGATGCCAACTCCGCAAAAAAATACTGGCATTTTATCAAACTGATGGGCCGCTCGGCATCGCATATTGCACTGGAAGCCGCCCTGCAAACACAGCCCAATATCACACTGATTTCGGAAGAGGTTTTTGCCAAGGCAGAAACATTAGACGAGATAGTTAATTATATTGCCGACATCGTTATTGAGCGCAGCAAAAACGGCAATAATTTTGGCGTGGCGCTGATTCCGGAAGGGTTGCTGGAATTTATTCCCGAAATCAAAAAACTCATCTCAGCGCTCAACACATTATTGGCGGTTGACAAGGACCATCCCGACAGCAATCCCGTGGTCAATGAGCTGAAAGCTACTAACGACAACGACCAGAAAGTGGAAATAGTAACCAGACACCTCACAATTATTGAGCCGGAACTGTCAGCAAAGTTCACCTCATTGCCTGCTGCCCAGCGGATACAGCTGATATTGGAACGCGACGAACATGGCAACCTGCCCGTATCGCAGATTGAAACCGAAAAGTTGCTCGGAGACCTGGTGAAAGCAAAAGTGAAGTCCAAAGACAGAGACGTGAAGTTCAGTGTTCAGTATCATTTCTTCGGCTACGAAGGCAGATGCGCCGCGCCGTCGAACTTCGATGCCGACTACTGCTATTCGCTGGGCTACACCGCATCGGTGCTGATAGCCAACGGCTCTACCGGATACATGGCCAGTGTGCGTAACACCACTGCCCCTGCTGACAAATGGATTGCCGGAGGCATACCAATTACAATGATGATGAACATGGAAATCCGGCAGGGCGAAGAAAAACCGGTGATTCAGAAAGCCTTAGTTGACCTTAACGGCAAACCCTTCGCATATTTCAAAGAGCATCGCGATACGTGGGCAAAAGAAACGAGTTATGTATATCCTGGCCCCATTCAGTATTTCGGCCCGACAGAGACCTGCGACCGCACCACCATAACACTGGAACTGGAAAAGGGAAAGTAACATCATTTGCTGCCAAGGCAGCCACCCTGCAAATGTAATAGCGGGATGCGAAGATTCGTATCCTGCTATTTATTTTTATGGGGTACCGTTAAAGTTGCGTCGTGTGTTAGAAAATCATCTCAGAAATTCCAGCAGCTGATTACTGACCCATTGGGGACGTTGCAGGGGCAGGTTGTGGTCGGCGCCGAGTTCCCACCGGACGGAGGCATTTGGCAACAGCGCCAGCAGCATCCAGGCGGCGTCTTTACAGTCGGTGTCCCAGCCATACAGCAGCAGTACGGGCTTGCGGACGATGTGTTCCCGCAGTTCGTCAATCAGGCTGTCATTGCGGTCAAGGTCGTCACGGAATGTTGTATGGTCGAGCAGGAAGTCAGACATTTCCCGGATTTTGCTTACGGCCCGCCCGCTGGGTTTCATCTTGAAAATGCTGCAAAAATTGTCCACGCTCTTTTTAAGCAGCAGGTCGCGAAAGCCGATGAACGTACTGACATCCAAGTGATTAGGACGCGGAGCTTCGAGCAGCGCCAGCCGGTCAATCCGGTCAGGGGCTGTCAGGGCGGCTTTCAGGGCAATCAGAGCGCCATAGCTGTAGCCAGCGATATGAACTCTTGTCAGATTCAAGGCGTCAAGCAAGGCCAGCAATTCACCCGCCATTGTATCGAGGTCGTAACCGCTCGGCATACGCTGACTTGAACCGTGGCTTTTCAAGTCATACAGCACCACACGATACCGCTTCGACAGCTCGTAGGCGATATTGAAGTAGAACACCGACATGTTGGTAAACAGCCCGTGAATCATCACGACGGTGGTCGCGGCGTCCGTGTTCATCTCCGCCACATGAATTTCGGCGCCGTTAATTCTCAGTGTCGCCATGAATGATAAAGTTAACTATATCACTCATTTTCAGGCTGGTAATCTGTTCCATCGGCATCTCGGACAGCCATTTGGGGAAGTCACGGGTTTCGCCATATTTCTCATTTACTTTTTCAGCATACTTAACTAATTCTATGCTGTCCATTTCGATGTCTTTGGAGCATACGCTGTCGGGGGTAATATTCTGTTCTCTTACCACTTCCGGCCCGATTACCTCGCCGAGGAGCTGCATTAGCTCGGCAAAAATCTGTTCTTTTTGTTCCATTCGGTTTCTTATGAAAATTATAAACGTTTATATTTTTAGTTTTGTAATAAATTCATACTGTCCATCCCACGATGAAGTCTTTTTCTGTCAGCATGTTAACGCGGCAGTCGCCAACTTTCAGGGCGTCGTCGCTGATGATTTCCGTAACTTCAAACTGTTTGGGATTTCCCTGCAGGCCGTGGCCGTTCATCTTGGCCACGGCTTCTTTGGCAACCCAGAAGCGGGTAGTCCAGAGGGCGTTGTCGCGGGTGGCGAGCAATTGCTGTTCGCTTGGGGTGAAAGCGATGTCCATGAAAGCCTGTGTGCGGGGCTCGATTTTCTCGATGTCCACGCCAACGGGTTTGTCGGATGCGGCGCCGACGGCTTCCACACCTTTATGGGCTATTGAAATGTATGCGCCCGATGCCGCCTCAACGCCCGACACGAGCGGACGCCCGTTTGGGTCATGGCTCAGCGCAAATTCTATTGGCCATACTGTTCTGTCGGAGCGGGTGAGCGTCCAGCGGCGGAGAGCATCTTTCACGGCGATGCGGCTGATGAGATATTCTCTGCGCCGGTTCATGGGCAGCTCGTTCATGCGGTCAAATTCGGCGCCGTTCAAATAACGTGGTACGAGCGAGTTCCACAGGTTCATGGTACGGTACCTGTCGCCCAGCCGGAATACGCAGGGGGCTATCTCGTCGGCCACCATCACGTCACGCGGGTTCTGTGTGATGCGGTACATGATGTTGTCGAAGCCGAGCCGCATACTTTGCCATCCGTTGATGACGCACCACAGGCGTCCGTTGCGGCGGACAATGATGTCGGCAGAGATGAACGTGTCGGTCAGTTTTCGACACAGCAGGGTGCAGTCGAACAGTCCGTTCTGGTCGCGCAGGTCGTCGAACCATATCATTTCAGCCACTTTTACGGGGAAAATCACGCGGTTGCTGTCGCAGTTTTGCTGAATATATACGGCAAATACCTGTCCCAGAGCATCTAACAGTGAGCCTTTACCGCCACAGTTGTTCACAATAGCTTTGACCCCCTGCGCGGTAACAAGCTGTATTTCGTGGATGCCGCGATATGCGGGGCCGTGAAACAACCGGTTTTCATAGATGTCCTCACGGGTTGGGGACGGTTTTATGTCGTCGCCGAGCAATATTTCGGCCTCGTATTCGGAGGGCGGAAGCGGGTAGCTGTCCCCCATTGTAACCTCGCAGCTGGCATAGTCTTTGATATTCAGACTGACAGTGTCGGGCGATTTCCATGTTCCCGCGATGGTGCGGACGAATGGTTCATGCACGGGCATCCATTGGAACACGCTGACCGGTCCGAGTTTGCAGACTTTGCGGGTTGGCGCCTGTCGCTTAGCCGTCTCGGCCATCAGCTCTACGGTCATTGTCATGGGAATCACCGGACGACGGTCGAACACATGTGGCCAGTGTGCGGGCTGACTCATCAGGCAATGGTCAATCAGGTATGGATGTGTTTCAAGTGAAATGTTCAGCTCCTCTTCAAATGCCTGCCGATTTTCCTGCACTGATGCCGGTTTTACAGCAATATTTTCTGAACTTGCGTTCATATTTGAAATAGCCCCAACCGACGCCTGCTCTCCATATTTACTGATAATTTCTGTCTGAATATCCGCGAGTTCCTGCAAGTTTTGCCTGAAAAAGGCAACCACTGCGTTGTCTGTAGCATCTGTCAACGGGTTATTTTTGGCCTTTTCGTCGCCGACGGCAGGAATGTTTGGCTGCTCTTTGGCTGCTTCGGGGATATGGCCTTGTGGCTGATTCAGTGTCGTATCAGCATGGATATTAGCATGGTCATGCACGAATCCTTCTCTGATATAATTCAGGTTAGTGTCGTCAAGCTCTTTACCTTCAATAAACAGCAGGGCCAGCACACGGCGCAGCTGTTCGATGGTTGTCCGCTGTGTTGTGGCTACCGGCACGGCCGCGTACGGTCGATTTGCAAAAGTGTCGTCGGCAAATCCGATAAGGCTGCCTGTTCCCACCTGAATAAACATCCGTGCCTGTTGCTCGTCGTAGAGTTTTTCAAGCAATTCGCGGAAGCGGACGGTTTGCAGGACATGCCGCACTGACAACTCTTTTACGGCGTCTGCATCGGCAGGATATGGCGCCAGCGAATTGGCGGACCACAGCGGCGTATGCGGCGGCCGCACGTCGAGTTCGCTGAAATTGTCAACCAGAATGTTCGTATATTTCTGCAAAAACGGCGTATGAAATCCCGACTGAAAAGGCAATACCTGATAAAATATACGGCCGATTTTCAGCTCGGCAAGCAAAGCATCGCGGGCCTCTGCGGTGCCGCACAGCAACACCTGATTGGGGCAGTTATCGTTTGCCACATACAGGTCGGGGATATTGGCGATGATGCCGGACAGACGTTCCAAGCCCGCGCCTACGGCAATAAACCATGCGTCGGTAATCTGGTAGCGCGACGGGTCGGCGGCCATAAACAGTCGCCTGATTGATTCGTCAGTAACCAGTCCGCTGGCTTTCATGCCGAACCATTCACCGAGGCTGTGACCGATGATGATGTCGGGTTTAATATTGAGCCGTTCCAATGCGGTGCTGTATATTTCGTAACCCAGCAACAATTCCTGCGAAGTTCGCAGCAGTTCATCGTCGAGGTCGAACGTGGCGCCTTTGCTGAGGCCGAAGAAGTCGGCAACGCTGTCTGTTTCGGCAGTCTCAAAAGGGTTATATCCTGGGTACATAAACACGAGTCTGGCAGAAGCGGTCAGTGTTGGTTCATTGGTAAACCACACGTCCTGCCGTCCTTTCCATGGCTTATCATAGCCCACAATATTAGCGGCCATCTCTATCCGTCTGGCATCGGGATTAAAAAGCACCAGCCGATAGCGCCCGCTGCCGATAGAATAATCGCCCTGCCGCAATTTGTCGAGCAGTTCTTCTTTTGTCAGTGCAGTTACGATATGCGCTTGTACTTTGATACCCATAAATCTACTGTATGCGTCGGTAAGAACAATTTCTTTCTACTTAAAAATTCGTTTCAGGCTGCAAAAATATATAATTTATGGATTATCAGGCATATTTGGAACGAAAAATAATAATAGTATAACATAAAGTCGCCTTTATTTGCTGAATTTCATCACCTGTGTATATTTGCACGGCGTTTTTTTTGCACACTTGCCGAAATAGGGGGACGAAGCCGTGCTCATGCCCGTTATGGTGTACACTATGTATCATCATTCAATCAGAAAATTACCGCAAGTTTAAGTTTTCAATAAAAACAGGAATAAAAAGGGCTGTCGTATAAAAAAAAGAGCTATCTTTGCCGCGCTTTTTCCAAAAGGACGGCAGTTATGTATGCTGTTTACCCGATAAGGGAGGACTGAGTACCATAATTTTATTAAGTAAAAAAAATGAAGTCAATAGAAATTAGCGGCTCGCAAAGAAGCGGGCTTGGGAAAAAAGAGACGAAGAAGTTAAGAGCGGAGAATAAAGTTCCGTGTGTATTGTATGGCGGCAAAGAGGTTATTCATTTTTATGCGGAGGATGCTGAATTTCGCAAACTGATTTACACCTCCAGCGTCTATGTAGTTGACCTGAGCATTGATGGCACGAAGAAATCGGCCATATTACAGGATGCCCAGTTCCATCCGGTGGAGGAGCGAATCCTGCATTGCGATTTCCTCGAAATCAATCCGGAGAAGCCGATAAAAATCGAGATTCCGGTCAAGATTGAGGGTTACGCGAAAGGTGAACGTGCCGGTGGCAAGAAGAAACTGAACCTCCGCCGCCTCAAAGTGAAGGGGCTTGTACAGCACATCCCCGACAACATCGCCATAAACGTTGACGACCTCGATGTCGGACAAAGCGTCCGCGTTGGACAGCTGAAATACGACAACTTAGAGTTCCTCAACACTAAATCGGTGCCGGTTGTTACCATCACTGTTACCAGAGCTGCCCGTGCAGCTATGAGCGCTGCGCCGACAAAGTAATTTCTCATGAGATTCCTGATTGCCGGACTGGGAAATCCGGGTAGCGAATATGCGAACACCCGACACAATATCGGTTATAGAATATTGGATGCGTTAGCCGACGCATCCAATATTGTTTTTAAAGACCGACGTTACGGATTCGTGGCCGAATTATCATATAATGAACATACGCTTATTGTATTAAAGCCGACTACGTTCATGAACCTGAGTGGGCTGGCAATAAACTATTGGCTGAAGAAGGAATGTATCAAGCTCGAAAATCTGCTGGTGCTGAATGACGACCTGGCCTTGCCGTTTGGCTTGTTACGTCTCAAACCCAAAGGCAGTGCCGGCGGCCATAACGGACTGCGCAACATCGAAGACGTATTGGGCAGCAACCAGTATGCACGACTGCGCTTCGGTATCGGCAGCAATTTTTCGGCCGGGCAGCAGTTCAATTTCGTACTCGGACAGTGGACACGGGACGAGCAGGCCGCACTGCCCGAAAGAATAGAGGTCTGCATAAAAATCGTCGAAAGTTTCGTAACCGCAGGCGTTGAAAAGACCATGACACAATTTAACGGCAAGAGCTGATGGACGAGGTACGGATTGACAAGTGGCTGTGGGCGATGCGCATATTCAAGACGCGCAGTCAGGCGGCAGAGGCCTGCAAAAAAGGCCGTGTAAGCATCGGCGTCCAATCTGTGAAAGCCTCACATGCAGTGCATATTGGCGACATCATTAAAGTGCGCAAATCGCCCGTTACATATACCTACAAAGCCCTGCAACTCACCGAGAACCGCCTCGGCGCAAAACTCACCCCCGACTATGTGCTTGATATGACGCCTCCCGAAGAAATTCCGGCCATGAACACCCAATATACAGGAATGCCCCAGCGCGAACGCGGTGCCGGACGTCCCACTAAAAAGGAACGCCGCGATTTGGACGACTTCTTTAACATGTAACGGCAGACTTGTTGCTAAATCAATTGCAGGCGGAGAGCAAGACCGACGGTCTCGGTCATCGAATCGGTATATAGCTTGCGAAAGATGCTGCGCTTGTAATGGTTTACCAGCGTAATGCCGATGTTAAGCCGCTTTGCAATAAGGGCGTCCCGCATCCCGACTGATGCCAGATTAATAATCTTAAGTTCAATTTCTTTCAACATCACTTTCTCACGCGGCACAAACCGTTTTTGTTTTGCCGAATAGAACAGCGCCGTATCAGGAGACGTGAATACAGCGAACCGCTCTGTTCCCCTCGGGAATGTCGGTTGCAGAAAACACCGGACAAGCTGCGGCGCCCCGCCGATGCTGAACGCCGCCGGACTGCAATGCGCATCGAAATGCCGAAGTTCCCCACTGCCCGTCCATGCCGGGAAATTGAATGAGAATACTAATGCCGCCGCTTTGCGGTGAGAACGGACAAATGTTTTTTGCGTCAACAGAACCGCCGCTTGATATACTTCTGTTAACAGCGCCAGTTCCTTTTGTGGAATCATAGCCGCCAAAGTTTCAATATTTATACAGCCTGATTCTGTCCCCGTGAGTTGCAAAAATTCTCCGGCCGCAAGCTCTATTTTGCCAGTTTCAATATCAATAGCGGCGCCTGCGATGCCCAGCGCATCCGAAAGCAGGGGAATGATTAGGGCTAAATTGTCCATAGTTCAATCAATTAAGTGATTACGAATGGCTATGGCAACTGCGGCTGTAATATTTTTTACGCCCAGTTTGTCGAACATGGCGCTTTTCTGCTGCTTGAGTGTAGTCGCCTTGAGCGCCAATTTGTCGGCGATGAGGGATTCTGTCATCCCTGTAGCCGAGAAGCTAAGGATTTTCTGCTCTGTACCTGATATTTCCGTTAATGGTATCAGAGGCGCTGTCCTGTCAGGATGCGGCAGTAGCGTATGAACTTTTTCCGGCAGAGTTGGCGTATGCAGGCGCAGACGTCCGGCATACGCCTGCTTTGCCGGTTCAATTATCAACAGCGAGCATTGCAGGCGGCGGTCATCGTTCAACGCAACCGGAATTATCTTCAGAGTATAAAAGGATGCCGGATTTTGTCCGTTTGTTAATCCAATATTAAATGAATAATATTGACAGACATTATCTCCAACCGCATTGTAGCGATAGGCCGCGGCGGATATGTCATCGAACAGTTGCCTGTCGGATTCTGTAACTAAGCGCCGCATAAAATCGCGTTCCACACTGCGGTAGCCACACTTGCCAAGCAGTTGAGAGAGAAACGGATTATAATGTAACAGACTGATATTATGATTGTTATGGTCTATTATCAAACATGAAATATTAAACGCAGCGACGTGTGCTCCGATTTGCAGCAGTCGGTTTTTAAAGAGCTGTGCAACAGATGGGGGGGCTGATTGTCCGCCAAAATTCCGAATATTTTTCTCCTCTGACATTATTAACCGTTTCTTGAAAAATTTATTTATAGTGTTCTGTTACAGAACACTTTTTCTGCTACAATCTATAATATCCTTATTATCAGGCAGTTATTTAGTCCAATGGCTAATTTTATTGCGGAGAAGAGCCGACTTTTATATAGCGCAATAAAGCATCGCGAAAAAAAAATCGCTGTTTCACGTCCGACCAATGCGATAATGCGCTATATTTGTCCCTGCTATTGATAATTCAACAGCATTATTGACGGTATCATTTATCTTCCCGTGGAGGGGCCCTACCCAACCCCTTCAAGAGGGTGTCTTCGCGGATGCCCTCTTTTTATTTCCGGCAAGCCGGACGCCCCCGACTTCTCGGGAGCATGTCCAACCTTGCGTTGGTATCATTTATCGGGGACAAAAATACAGCATAAAAAAACACGTTTTACATGCCCTCTGTGAAACTTACAAACAAAATGATGTTGAAAATGGAAATGTTAACTGCTTTTCGCAGATTATTGTGCAGTTGGGGCTACTTTTCAGTATGTTTCTTTAAAAAGCGTTATATTTGCATTTGATATAGAAAGACAAGAAATGGATTCAATGAAGAAATTAGCATCGAAAAATCCGCTGTTTAGCGGAATACAGTATTCGCAGCCCGAAAATCTCGCACATTTGGACGTATTGAGCAAGTACGAGAAGATAGCGACGGATATATATCAGGAATCAAAGGATGCGTCGGTTCAGATAGCGGCCGAAATTGCGGCAAAGATAAAAGAACGGCAACGTGAGGGGCGGAACTGCGTTCTCGGGTTGATAACCGGTTCAACTCCACAGGGTGTCTATCAGGAACTCATCCGTATGCATCGACATGACGCGCTCAGTTTTCGGAACGTAATCGTGTTCTGCACGGAGGAATTTTATCCCATAGCGAGCGATTCGCCAAATTCAACATTTGTCAAGATTAACCAGCATTTCATCAGCCATATCGACGTGCGGCCGGAGCATGTACATATCCCCTGCGGCGAATGTGCTATCGACGATGTATATCAGATGTGCCGCGAATATGACCGTAAAATTCAGGAATATGGCGGCATCGACATATTGCTGCTGGGCATCGGGCGGTCCGGGCATATCGCCTTTAACGAGCCGGGCTCGGCGGTCAATTCCCGTACCCGCCTCATCGTTTTGGATACTGCCACCCGTCAAGATGCGGCCGCCAAATTCGGCGACCTGATAAACGTCCCCACCCGCGCCATCACAATGGGGCTGGACAACATCATGAAAGCACACCGCGTTATTCTGCTCGGATTCGGCGAGGATAAGGCGCAGATTATACGTAAAACTGTCGAAGAACCAATTACCGACCACGTTCCGGCAAGTATCCTGCAACGGCATCCGGCCGCCTCCGTATATATTGATATGGGCGCCGCTATGCAGCTCACCCGTATCAAAACCCCGTGGTTAGTGGATTCCTGCGACTGGACATCCGAAAAAATAGTGCGCAAGGCAGTGGTATGGCTGTGCCAGCAAACCGGAAAATCAATCCTGAAGCTCACCAACAACGACTACTTCAGCAACGGCCTCAGCGAACTGGTGGCCTGCCATAAGTCGGCCTACGATATAAATATAAAGGTGTTTAATGCCCTGCAACATACCATCACCGGATGGCCGGGCGGCAAGCCGAATGCTGACGACACCAACCGGCCGGAACGCAAAGCGCCCGGCAAAAAGCGGGTCATCGTGTTCAGCCCCCACCCCGATGACGACGTGATTTCTATGGGGGGAACACTCATCCGCTTAGTTGACCAGCAACACGAGGTCCATGTGGCCTATCAAGTGTCGGGAAATATCGCCGTCTCGGATGAATATGCCAGCCGCTTTATCACTTTCAACAACTCATATACAGAGTGGTATGACCCGGATAACGAGCGACACCGGCAACAGTTTCTTAAAACCACACAGTTTTTGAGAGACAAGCACGAAGGCGAATCCGACACCCCCGACATGCTGAAAATAAAGAGCCTTATACGACGGATGGAAGCCCGTGCTGCTTGCCTCCACGCCGGTGTAAATCCCGACAACGTCCACTTCCTCGACCTGCCATTCTACGAGACCGGAGAGGTCAGGAAGAAGCCGCTAAGCGCCGCCGATGTGGTTATCGTCCGCGACTTTATCCGCACCATAAAACCACATCAGATTTTCGCTGCCGGAGACCTGTCTGACCCGCATGGCACCCACCGCGTATGCCTCGACGCCATCTTCTATGCCCTCGAAGAAGTGAAAGATGACGACTGGATGCGCAACTGCTGGTTCTGGCTCTATCGCGGCGCATGGCACGAATGGGACGTGGAAGATATAGAGATGGCCGTACCTATCAGCCCTGACGAGCTGCTCAAAAAACGCGAAGCAATATTCAGGCATGGCTCCCAGAAAGAAGGCGCCATGTATCTGGGCGACGATTCCCGCGAATTTTGGCAACGCGCAGAAGACCGCAATCATGCCACCGCAACACTCTATAACCGGCTGGGGATGGCTGAATATGAGGCTATGGAAGCATTTGTTCGATATTATCCGTAAATAAACAAAAATACCGCAATTGTGGTATTGCACAACACCGAATAACCCTGTACTTTTGTCGCCACAAAATTAAATTTTTAAAGTTTTCAAAAAATGGGACGAATTGCAAAGAACCTGACGGAGTTAATAGGAAAGACTCCGCTGTTGGAATTTTCCAACTTCAATAAGAAACATGGCCTTGAGGCCCATGTTATCGGCAAGATTGAGGCTTTCAATCCTGCTTCGAGCGTAAAAGACCGCATCGCGCTGGCTATGATAGAGGATGCCGAAGCCAAAGGCATCCTGAAAGCAGGCAGTGAGATTGTAGAGCCTACCAGTGGCAACACCGGTATCGGGCTGGCATTTGTGAGCGCTTCCAAAGGATATAAACTGACCCTCACCATGCCCGAAACCATGAGCATTGAGCGGCGCAATCTGCTCAAAGCCTTAGGCGCCAACCTCCTGCTGACCCCCGGCGCCGACGGCATGAAAGGCGCTATCGCCAAGGCTGTAGAGCTGAAAAACAGCAACCCCAATGCGGTATTGCTGCAACAGTTTGAGAATCCGGCAAACCCCGAAATCCACAAAAAGACCACTGCCTTGGAAGTGCTGGCAGACACTGATGGCAAAATCGACATCTTTGTCTCGGGTGTAGGCACCGGCGGCACCGTCAGCGGCGTCGGCGAGGTGCTCAAAAAACACAACCCGGCTATCCGCATCATCGCCGTAGAACCGGCCGATTCTCCCGTCCTCTCAGGCGGAAAACCCGGCCCCCATAAAATACAGGGCATCGGCGCAGGCTTTGTCCCCAAAACCTACAACGCCGCCGTCGTTGACGAAATATTGCAAGTCAGCAACGATAATGCCATCCGCACCAGCCGGGAATTAGCCAAATATGAAGGCCTCTTAGTCGGAATATCGTCCGGCGCCGCCGCCTATGCCGCCCTGCAAGTGGCTAAACGTCCGGAAAATAAGGGCAAAAATATCGTGGTAATCCTGCCCGACACCGGCGAAAGGTACCTCTCGACCGTCCTCTATGCATTCGACGAGTACCCGCTGTAACCACCAACAATAACTGTAATTTCCACATCCGCGCTTATGGCTGCCTACCTGGCTACAACATTCATACTGGCCGACAATCAGGACATCAGTAAGGCCGGAATCCGCTACCTGCTTCAAGAAACCGGTTTCCATGGCACGGTATGCGACGCCCATAACAAGGCCGAATTAATACAGCTACTGTTTCAAAACAGAGACGCTACCGTAGTCTTAGACTACACAAATTTCGACTTCAATAATGTGGAAGATATGCTGGTGGTCAGCAGCCGCTTCACAGAAGCCAACTGGATGCTTTTTTCCGACGAACTCAGTCTGCCATTCCTGAAAAGAGTACGTGCGGAGGAAGCATTCAGTGTCCTTCTGAAAAACTCCGAACAGAAAGAAATAGAACATGCACTCATCACGGCAAATAACTATCAACGCTACATTTGCCCGCGAATACAGAACTTTATCGACATCTCCCGCCATAAGGAAGAAACGGAACAGATTGAGCTGACCGCTTCCGAACAGGAAATCCTCAAACTCATCGCGCTGGGAAAGTCGGTCAAAGAAATCGCCGCCGAAAGATTCTCCAGCGTCCACACTATTACAACCCACAAAAAAAATATCTTCCGCAAACTGGAAGTTAACAACGTCCACGAAGCCACCAAATACGCCCTCCGCTCCGGCCTCGTTGATGCCCTCGAATATTATATATAGCCCTCCGCAGGATAAATCATACGGTTAATAAAAGTGCCCTCCCTGCGGGGCGGGGGCGGTGTGGCGGCATAACGTGTTCTTTCAACAAAAAAAAACCGGTTCCCTCTGGAACCGGTCAATGAAAAAGAATCTATTCACACAAAGTACAAGTTGTAACTACTGTCGTATTATTTACGATACAAAAGTAGAGCAAACTTAAATGCGGAAAAAGACATTTTCAGCCGGAAGAGGAACCGATTATAGAACAAAAGTAGGCGAAAAATTAGCGTTTTTGTATTTTGGGGACAATTTATACACAATTTCATGTTGAAAAAACAAAAGTGGCCGATGTTTGACTACTTTGTCAAAATCAGTTTTGCTTTATCAGCTCAATCAATCCTTCAACCTTTCAATCTTTTCCGCCTCGTTCAGGATGGCGTCGATGGTGTGGGACGGGATTTTTATTTCCTTGGTTAACAGACGGTTAGCGATGGTGCGGGCATCGTTCATGCGGTCTGCCTTGCGGTAGAGTTCCATAAGCTGATAGAGCGGCATGAAGCGCGAAGGACACATTGCCGACGCGGTTTTCAGATGCTGCTTGGCGGCAGTTAAGTCGTTGAGTTGCTGAGCATTATCGGCCATGAGCATCTGCACGTCAAAGTCGTTGTAATACCGCAGGCACCGGGTAAAGACGGCCTGACTTCCTGCACAGTTGCCTGCTTGGTGCAGCTCGGCGGCATAGTTGTAGAGAAACAGCCCGTTATTGCCAAGTCGCGGCAACAGCTTTTCATAACCGTCGAGCGCCTCTTTTGTGTCTCCCCTCAACGCCCGATGTGCGATGTCGTTCCATTGCAGTTGGGCATAAAGTGACTTGCCGGTATAATATAATGAACAAATGCTTAAAATTACTATCATTATGCCGGATGCGATACCCGCATATCGTGCCCTTATTTCGGGGGATTGCGGGTGAAATAGTGTGTCGCGGCATGGTAGCCAATGACGGAACAGGTGCACTAATCCCGCCACCACTGCGAACCACGTAAACGGGTATTTAAACGGATATGAGAAGCAGGCAGTAACGGCCATTGTTACAAGGCTCAATATAAATGGCCGCTGCTGCACGGCGCCGAAAGCCGTCTTGACGCCGCGCAGCAGCAGCCACAGCAGCACGACCGCAACTGCCAGTCCGGCGAGGCCATACTCAACTGCCACAAGCAGATATTCGTTGAACGGATGCAGTACGTTTCCGGCTAATTGTGCAAAACGGCTGTCGGGATACGCCTCAAAATATGCGGCTTGAGCGGGCATGTAAACTGCCGTAAATGCCCCAGGCCCATGCCCGAACAGCGGCTTCTGTGCTACCAAATCTAACGAGCAGCGCCAAATCAGCACCCGCCCGTCGGCAGACGCTGCTTTCAACCGGTACAGAAAGAACCCGCCCGCAAGAAGCGCTACGAATCCGCCTGCAAAAACATACTTTCGCAACCGCGCAGGAACAGTAAATATTATGTAAATAATCAGCGATACTGCCGCCGCTATCATCCCAGTCCGCGAACCGGACAGCCACAGCGCGGCAAAAGCCAGAACGGTCAACACGATACAGCCAATCTTTTCGGCCACGCAATACCGATTTTCAGGGAAGGCAAATGGCGTCAGCAGGGCCACTGCCACCGCATATCCGGCCGGATTGTCAAAGCTGCCTGCCACCGGAAAACCGCCATGCCGCGGCAGCCACCCAAAATATTGGGCAATGCCCTGAAAGGCCAACAAAAGCAGTAATATCCTGAATATCAGTATAATATAGCGCCGGTCGATGACAATACTCCGCAACGGCCTGAATCCGGCTACTGCCGCAGCTACACCGAAAATCGCACCTGCCACACCTGTCAACACCCACAGTCCCAACCATTTGGGCGTAACCTCGCTACTCACAAAGCGCCCTGACCTTGCAAACAGCGTTACACACCCCGCCATTACAATAAGTACCGCCAAAAAACACTGCTTTTTCATGCTCTATCGTTTAACTGTTTAATTATTCAATTGCACCCTCAATCTCTCAATCTCTCAATCGTTTACAGCCATTCCATCTTTCCGTCTCTTACGGTGAACAGGTGGCCTTTGCGGCCGATGCTCTTGTTGCTCAGGTAATACAGCTGATTCTCCGGCAGGCGTAGCTGCAGGATACCGTTGGCGTCGGGAACGACTTCCTGCGGCTCCGAATCGCCGTCTCCCCAGCGATGCAGCTCAAATGCGGGACTTGAGCATATTGCGGCGCCCTCGTTGCGGGGAACATAGCGGATGCGGCTCACCGCCTGCGGCTGTTGCAAGTCGAGCGCCGTCCATGCCCCGCTCACTTCGAGCGCGTCGAAGAATGTGGCAGGGTCGCCATCAAAGGCTTTAGCACCGGTGCAGCCCCGCCAAACCGCGAAGGGACTGAACGGATTGCCCTGCAACAGGCGGCCATTGGCATCCAGAAACTCTATCTCGGCAACGTTTCCCACGCCATCCTTCGGCGACACATACCGAACATAGCGGAACTTTAAGCGGGAATCCGACGGCGCACTGTTCCACCCCACAACCGGCTTGCGCGGAATGACATGCAACGTTACCGCATCCGAAAAATCCGGCTCATTGGCGCCCTGAAACGTCCCGCCAACCATGCGGGCAGTCCAGAACTCCTCCGGCTGCTCTATGCAGTTAACCTCAATGTCGGCAAGCGTTGACGACGGTCTAAAGTCGTTCACTGTCCCGTCGCTGTCGAGCAAAACCGGCCCCGCAGCGGGCGTCAACCGCCCCTGCACATAATAAAAGGGACGGTACATTATACCTTTGCCGACTTTGGGGAAGCGCAAAATATCGCCGTCAATGTAGCCGTATGCGCAAATCTCCCACCGAAACTGCTCCCGCACAAAAAATGCCAAATACGCATATTCCACGCTGTCAGGCGGCAATTCCTTTGCAGTTATATTCAAGTCAACACAGGCAGGATGCTCGTCCGAAATATCAGTCATACACACGTCCTGAAATATTGGCGGCACATCATTTTCGTTGCGGTTCCTCGCAACCAATTCACTGTTATACGCAAATATCCTTCTGTAAGCCTTGCTCTTCAGGCGGTAGCTGCCCAGATGCGGCTGTCCGGGGTTATATTCGGCGCCCATAAACGAGATATGCCGTCCGGCGCTGTCGCATACACTGTTCCAGCTGTGGCCGGAATTATGCTCTGCCCAGCGCATCACAAAATCAACCGTTACCGGCACTCCCAGCGCCCGCATCACGAAAGCGGTTACGGCCGCAATGTTATCGCACGAGCCGCGTGTGGTGGCCATGCACTGCGAATAGTTTATCGTCGGAAAATCCGTATCAATACTGAAGCGCGGCATAATGGAATTGATTCGCGAGCAGGCTTCCACAGCCGTCATTGTGGGGCGGTTGAGGAAGGTGTCCAAGTCAGCAAATCCGGCCTGCACCTTGGCCCGCCAGTTTTCGAGTGGCTCGGTACTTATACGGTATGGCAAAATCTCTTCGCAGAAAGTCTCGAATGTAACATGCCGTCCCCACGGACGCCCGCGCCATGCCTCAAATGCCATTTCTATGTTGTTTATCAGGTAGTCGGCAGTGATATGGGTAACGTCGTCTTCGACAACCGGCTCGCCGAGTTTGAACGTTTCAATTACCCGCTGCTTGTCGGACGAGCTGGTCCACCGCAGAAACACTGTGGCCTGGTCGTTCCACGGCGCATCAACATATACCGAGTGCTTGCCCGGCATGTTGGCAATGAGGAACTCCGCTGCCCGCAGTTTCAGGCTGTCGGCAGGATTCCGGCGGTAATATTCAAGAACTTTCACAAGCTCGCCGCGGTTATGACCGGCCTGCTTAAGAACCCGCTCTATGTCAGGCGGATATGTAGTGACGCAGGAATATGCCACTGCAAACAATGTACAAAAACTCAAAATTTTACTGAATTTCATAATAATGAATTTGAAAAACCAGCCCGCCGCCAGCGGCGGGCTGTAAGTTAAATCTATACCCTGCAAGGCTTTTCAGCGTTGCAGGTATGATGTCAGCCGCTTTCGACCGACTACTTCAGATAGTAGAGGCACTTGGTTTATTAATTCGGCGATTGCTTGTCGAACAGCAAGAGACACTCACTATTTGCAGTACAACGTTATTCGGACTTAATTCAAGTTACTTGGAATAACAGTTAACGTGCCTGCGGTTCCTTGAACTCCTGATGGAATAGTAAATCCGGTACCTGTCCATGTTGGTGAAAATGACCCTATTCCAACTGCGACTGCATACGCAAATGTGTAGTATCCATTCGCACCTAACTGCTGGCCGGTTACAGTAACTGAGCCGGTTGCGGTGTAGCCAATGTGAGCATTAAAGTCAACTTTGGATTCTTGGGTTGTAATTTGTTTCTCTCCATTAACCAGCTGACCGTTGACAATGATATAACCATCTACATAAGCGACTAAAACGCCAAATACATTTCGGTGTTCAAAACGCTGGATGTTGAATCGATAGGAAATGTTAGTTACCTCTTGACCGCTTTTTAAGCGCGGTATTTGGTAAAATACTGTTGAGGTCTGTTCCTTGGGCGACGTATCGTAATGGACAAAATACAGCAGGTTATCATAAATAATGCCTTGCTTGTCAGAGACAATACCAAGCGTTTTTATTTCAGAACCCATATACTGCCATTTCAGCTCTATCAGACCAAGACCAAGAGCCTCGAAATCCGATGATGACATGGCTG